>JACQEJ010000154.1 GCA_016200645.1 Deltaproteobacteria bacterium
AAACATTTTTTCCGGTACTCTGGATAGGGAAAATTGGTCAGTATGATGACTGTAGGAGCGGGCTTGTCCTTTTTGATGCTTTCCAATACATCGAACCCAGTTCCGTTCAATAATTGGAGATCAAGGATCACGACGTCGGGTCTGAGCTTAAGGATGCGGTCAATTGCATCGTGTGCCTCTGCGGACTCGCCAATAATCTGCACTTGCCCGAGATTAAAAAGAAATCTCGTTAGTCGCTGACGAATGATTAAGGAATCATCCACCAAAAATACTTTCATTGCCATTGTTGCCTGCGCCGGAATCCTGTCATTTGGTCATTCTTGCTTATCTGCGAGGAAGGATACACCGCGTTGCTCAAATATTGAATAATGCATAATGTGAAACCCTTGTCACAAGCGAGGGAATTCGGTTGTCGCATAAAGTGCGACAAATTCCAAAATCATTTGCCCTGTCCTATATCAACATCACGATCAGTAACGGGTCGGATGCATTGAAACCTAGGTAACTCTAGATATATCAATGAGTTCTTTATCAAAAATCGTTGCATAGCGATCGTGAATGTGATAGGATATGATCTGTCAAAGCGGATCTGGTTTTATCGCGCCTTCCACATCTGGGGGAATTTGATAGGGAGATGGAAAGATGAAGCGATTCCTGCGTTCGACTTGGGCACGCTATAGTGTGGCTGTACTTTTGACCGCATCGATGCTCGCATTGACACAACTGACTGCTTGGTGGGGTGGAAACGAGTACATCCCGTTCCTCTTGGCTATCCTCTTGAGTGCGCGATTCGGAGGGCTTGGCCCCGGTCTGTTTGCAAGCGCACTTGCCTTCTTGGCAAACGACTATTTTTTCATTTCTCCTCTCTATTCACTTCAAGTTCAGAATCCTAATGATCTTTTCAAGCTCGGTGGCTTGGCGCTTAGCGCGATAATTGTCAGTTGGCTGGCTTCGGAATATCGAAAATCAAAATATCTAAACGCGGTCCTTGCTTACCGTCAGTTCGTGATTGCAAAACTCTCCGATAGAGTGCTCACGAGCCAGGACCAGCCGGATTTATTAGCAACAGTCGCTCCATTGCTTTGTGAATCATTCAACGTCGAGTACGCCGGAGTCATAGAGTTCTTGCCCGACACCACATCGGTCATGCTTAAGGCGGGCTGCGGCTGGGCTGGGGAGAATATAGGTCGGGTAATAACCGGAACTGACGCAGAATTTTTTTACGGTGGTAGTCAATTCCCCGATGAGCCATCGGTGTTCGACATTCTGCATAGCAAGAAGGAAAGCCGGATTCCAAAACTGTTGGTTGAGCATAATGTGCGGAGTGGAATGAGTATCGTCATTCAGGGGAATGCGCGTCCTTTTGGTCTCGCAGGAGTGTACGCTTTAGAGCGGCGGCGGTTTAGCGAGGCTGATCTCAAATTCCTAAAAATATTTTCGGAGTTGGTATCGAAAGCGATTACGCGCATTCAATCCATGGAGCAGTTGCGCGAAAAGAGTAGCGGTCTACAAAGAACGCTTTCGA
>JACQEJ010000155.1 GCA_016200645.1 Deltaproteobacteria bacterium
AACTAATTCTTTGCGTCTGCACTTTTTCACAAACCCCTCTGCAAATTTGGGATTGCTTGCAAAATGGAGATGCACATAGCTGGCAAGGGTGTTTTTGCAGAGATAACCTTCAGATGCCGTGAGGCGTGAGGTGTGAGGTGTAAGGCGGTAACCCCTTTTTATTTTTTGAGATGGCTTGTCTATTTCTGAATAATGATATTCATGACCACGCATCGTCTGGCCTTTTTTCAAGAACAGACAGTCTTCCGCTGCCTTTATTTCCCGGTAGCCCAGTGATTTTCTTTTTTCAAGCATCCTTGAAACCCAAGGAAAGACTCCAACCATTTCATGTTTTTTCCCTTTAAAATCCTTCAATCCTTTTCCGAGATACATAAGACCGCCGCATTCGGCATAGATTGGAAAGCCTTTATCTGCAAAATCTTTGATAGCCTTTCGCATAGGTTTATTTGCCTCAAGCTTTTTTGCATAAAGCTCTGGATACCCGCCACCGAAGTATATACCGTTTATGTCCGCAGGCAGTTTTCTGGCTTTTAATGGGCTGAAGAACACAAGTTCAGCGCCAAGTTGTTTCAGCATATCAAGATTTTCCTGATAGTAAAAGCAAAAGGCATTGTCAAGTGCAACAGCAATCTTTGGGATGTGGGATGTGGGATGTGGGATGTGGGATGTAACAGAAATTACTTGCAACTTGCAACTTGCAACTGCCTTTAATATTCCATCAATATCGACAAATTTTTCTATCAACTCCCCAATCTTTTTTAATCTTGCAACTTGCAACTTGCAACTTGCAACTTTTTCTTCTGCCATCACCAGCCCCAGGTGTCTCTCTGGCAGGCTGATTTCCGCATCTCTCGGGATGTAACCCAACACCCTTGCCCTGCCCTTTGCCTCCACTGCTTCTTTAAGCATTTTGAAATGTTTTTCAGTTCCAACGCGATTAAATATGACGCCGGCAATCTTTACCTTTGGGTCAAACTTTTCATACCCGTAAACCAATGCGCCGGCGCTCCTCGCCATGCTTCCGGCGTCAACAACCAATATGACAGGAATGCCTAACACCTTTGCAACATGGGCTGTGCTTCCTTTTTCATCCCTGCCGTCCTTTCCGTCGAAAAGCCCCATAACGCCTTCAATGATGCCGATGTCTGCGCCCTGCATTGTCTTTGCGAATGTCTTTTTAACCCCTTCAGCTCCCATCATCCATGTGTCAAGGTTATATGACGGCCTTCCACATACGGCTCGATGATAGCTTGGGTCAATATAGTCTGGCCCAACCTTGAAGGGCTGAACGTTCATTCCCCTTTTCCTCAAAGCAGACATAAGGCCGAGGGCTATGGTGGTCTTGCCGGCCCCGCTGTGGGTGCCGGCGATTATAAATGCTTGCATATAAATACGGGTTATAGGCGTTGAAAGTTAAAACAAGTTGAAAGTTGTAAGATTTAAGTTGAAGGTTGAAAGTTAAAAGTTAACTGATAACTTACAACTTACAACTTATTTCATTTGGATATTAGAATTTCTAAACCTATTACCTATTACCTATTGCCTATTGCCTATCGCCTCACTCGGTTTTTTTTAGCATCCCCATCGCCTTATCAAGCTGAGCATGGCTGCCGAGCAGAACCAGCACATCCCCTGCGTTGATTTTGAAATCCGCGGATAAACTTGTCGCAGCCTTTCCTCCCCTGACAATGGCGATAATGGTTGTGCCGGTACTCTTTCTCAAATCCAGTTCAGCCAGGGTCTTGTCAACCGCCGGAGAATCTTCTGTTGCAAGAACTGTTGATGTTACGCTGGCCGCGAATAAACTTGACAGCTCCATCAATCTTTCCTTCGGCAGGGAAAGGCCGCGCAGCATTGCGTATCCTTCGTGTCTGATCAAATCAATTTGGTTTTGTATGATATTGGCAGGGAGGCGGTATTCCCCCAAAACCCTTGCGAATATCTCTACGGATGTCTCAAATTCCTCTGATATTACCTGATTTGCGCCGAGTTTATAAAGGGCCTCAACCTCGCCGATATATCTGGTTCTCACCAGGGCGTATACGGACGGATTGATATTTTTTGCTGCCCTCAAAGCCATCCTTGTCGCAACAGGGTCCGAGACCGCAAACACGATAACCCGGGCCCTTTTAATACCCGCCTTTTTTAAAATCTCAGCGTGGCTTATGTCTCCGAATAATGCCCTGTGTCCTTGTTTCTTGGCCATGCCGACCCTATCGCCGTTCATGTCCAGAATAATATATTCTATGCCGGTTGCCTTCAATACGCTTGCTGTATTCTGACCGTTCAAGCCGTAACCGGCAATAATCACATGGTTCGCAAGACCTCTGGCGGCAGGCTCAAAAGAATGGATTTCCTTTGCCCCGAATATATGCGCAATCTGCAGGGCAATCCTCTGGCTCTTCTCAAACAAAAGCGGTATGGCAAGCATGGTCAAGATGGATGCGGCAATAAATATTTGATACATCTCCTTGTCCAGAAGGTTGTACGCCTCTCCTGTTTTCATAAGCACAAAAGAAAATTCGCCTATATTTGCAAGACCGATGGCAACAATGACAGCAAGCCGCAAAGGGTATCTCAGCATCTGGCCGACAGCAATAATAACCGCTATCTTCAGGACGATAATCGCGCAGACCATAGGAAAGATAGAGGAGAGATGGGACAGAAAATAATGAAACTCAAGGAGCATTCCGATGGACATAAAAAAGAGGCTGGAAAACACATCCCTGAAAGGCAATACCTCTGCCACGATCTGATGGCTGTATTCGGATTCCGAAATGACAAGGCCGGCAATAAATGCGCCGATGGCCAGAGACAGGCCGACCCTGGAGGTAATCCATGCGATGCCGAGGCATAGGAATAATGCCGTTATGATAAAAACCTCACGGTTTCTGAGCCTTACCGCCTGATAGAGTATCTTGGGCACAAGGATATACGCGAGCATGAGAATTGCGAATACCGCGATGCCGGCTGTTGCTATGGTTTTGGCGACGGCGGCTGCTGTGACAACTTCAACCTTTCCCATATGCTGGAGCAGAATGACCATAGGAACAACAGCAATATCCTGCACTATTACGATGCCAGTAGAAAGCCGTCCGTGAGAGGAATCTATCTCGCCCCGGTCGCTTAAAATCTTAAGGATAATCGCGGTAGAGCTCTGGGCTATGATAAACCCAAAGAGGATTGCCTGAAAGAATGGGCGGTTAAAGATCACGGCGATGATAATTACAATGGCGGTTGTAAATAGTATCTGAAGCCCGCCGCTTATTACAGCCTCCCTCCCGACATTCCGCAATTTTGCAAAAGAGAGCTCCAGCCCGATGGTGAAAAGTAGCATTACTACGCCGATCTGCGCCAGAAGCTCTACTGTAGCGGCCTCGGTAATCAATTTAAGGCCGTGAGGTCCGATAATCACGCCGGTAGCAAGGAAGCCGACAATGGTAGGCATGCCGAGCCTGTGGAAGATGATGACAACAGGCACGGATACTCCCATCAATATGATGATATCTCTGAGTAAAGGCAAACTTTCCATAGGGATTAAATTTTAAATTACAGTATCTTGCATTAGCAAAACACATAAATTGTCAAGGGTCAAGACAAGACAATATGACTAAAATCATATAACATTCTGCCGCATATATGATAATCTTTTTTAAAAAAGGCGGCATGTTACAATATGATTTTTGAAAGGAGCGGCCGGGAATGAAAAAACTGGACACAAAAAAACTGGTGGAGTTTAGTCCGGAGTCAAAGAATTCTTTTATCGTTTTTGACTCCGACCAGGCGCGGGTAGCGCTCTTTTGTTCCGAACCGGGACAAGGCGTTAAAAAGTGCTGCAGCAATTCAAGGGTCATGATGACTGTTCTGGAAGGCGAAGGGGTATTTTTGACCGAAGGCGAGGAAACCACCGGCGGCCCTGGTTCTGTGATTATATGGGAGCCCGGTGAACCGCACGGCTATAGTGCAAAGACAAGGCTTGTCTTTCTGGCCACAATTGCGCCGAGGCCTTAGCCGGTTCACACTGAAAAAGCCCATCGTTCGACTGAGCTCACACCGAAGTCTCACGACGAAGCCTGGTTCGTTGCCTTCGTCGCCATGCCCCCACACCAAAGATTTCACCAAAATCTTTGGTGTGGGGGTTTACATAGCTCGCATTCAGTTCAAATCCCGCTAAAGCGGGATTTGGATGCCACTTATCCCTTGACTTTCCTGCCTTAAACCTCTATTTTACAGTTAATAATCCCGCCCGCAAGGCGGGGCTTATTGACTGCTAAGGGAAGAAATCCTATGAACATAAAAAACCTATTCAGACCAAGCCACCTTAAGATTGCGGTTGGGATCAGCATCCTTTTTATAGTTGTTTATCTTATATCTCCTTCCTTCCTTGAGCTTCTTGAATTAAAAACCATTGATACGAGATTTAAAAAGAGGCCCGCTGTCGCGCCCGGCAAAGAGATTGTCATTGCCACCATTGATGAAAAGAGCCTGGATGAGCTTGGTAGGTGGCCGTGGCCGAGGACAACCATTGCCCGCCTCATTGACGCGTTAACATCGTATGGCGCAAGGGTTATAGCCTTTGACATTGTATTTTCAGAACCTGATGAACACTCTGAACTCAAAGCCCTGCTCTCTTTGAAAGAAAGATACAAGGCGGGCATGCCGTCCGGTTTTTCAGAGTATATAAATAAGGCAAAAACAGAGCTTGATTCCGATATTCAACTGGGCAAGTCTGTAGAAAAATCAGGGAGGGTGATACTTGGATACTTTTTCCATTTTGACAAAGCAGCAGCGCACCGGGAAGGAAGGGAATTGTCCCACAGCTATCAAAAAGTCGAGGTCTTAAAGCATGGCGGAGAAAATATCATTGCCGCCTCTGCGATAGAGTCAAATATAGATGTAATCGCAAAAGGCGCAAAGGGTTTCGGCTATTACAATATCATTCCCGACAACGACGGCTCGGTAAGATGGGATCCGCTCGTTATAAAATATCAGGATAAATATTACGCCCCGCTCTCTCTCTCCGCCTTAAAGGCTTACCTCGGAGACCCTCCTCTATCCCTTGCCCTTACCGATTATGGCGTGGCAAACATACAGCTGGGAGAGACATCTATACCGGTGGATGAAACCGGAAGGCTATTGATTAACTATTACGGCGGCCAGAAGATTTTCCCGCATTATTCCATTGCTGATATAATAAGCGGCCGTGTAGAAAAAGAAAAACTAAGGGATAAGATAGTGCTTGTCGGCTCGACTGCAGTAGGCATTTATGACATGAGGGTGACGCCGTTTGAAGGGACTTATCCGGGCATCGAGATCCATGCCACGGTCATGGACAATATCCTTCATAAAAGATTTATGGTAAGGCCGCAGTGGTTTGGCCTGCTGGACATACTGGTCATTTTGTGCATCGGGTTGTTTCTGGGTCTTGTGATTCCAAGATTAAACACCGCTGCAGGCATTCTTTCTGTCGCCTCTCTTCTTGCCGGCTATATCTATCTTAGCGCATATCTCTTTAATGCCAAAGGCCTGCTTATCAATATAACCTATCCGGCGCTGCTGGTTATTACTACCTATTTATGCCTCACCCTTTACCGATATGTTATGGAGGCAAGGGAAAAGAAAAAGCTCAAAGGCACATTTCAGTATTATGTTGCGGCGCCGGTAATGGAAGAGCTCATGAAGCATCCTGAAAAGCTCAAACTTGGCGGAGAGGAAAAGGAACTCACCGTCCTCTTCAGCGATATAAGGCGATTCACCACTATCTCGGAACGATTGACTCCCGACACCCTTATCAAACTCTTGAATGAATATCTCTCAGCCATGTCAGATGTGGTTTTTAAATACGAGGGGTATCTTGACAAATACATAGGCGACGCAATCATGGCTGTCTACGGCGCCCCGCTGGCGCAGGAGGATCATGCAAGAAAGGCATGCCTTACAGCCCTTGATATGATGGAGAGATTAAAGGCCATGCAAGGGGATTGGGAAAAAAGAGGGCTGCCCTTCCTGAATATCGGCATCGGCATCAATACAGGAGACATGGTTGTGGGCAACATCGGTTCAGAGCAAAAGTATGACTATACGGTGATTGGAGACAATGTAAATCTTGCTTCCAGACTGGAAGGGTTAAACAAGCTCTATGGCACCAACATAATAATAAGCGGGAGTGTTTACATGGAGGTCGGCAAAGAACTCTTTTGCAGAGAACTTGATATTGTCCAGGTAAGGGGCAAAATCAAACCTGTGTCAATATATGAGGTTATCGGCAGAGGTGATGCGCCATCTCTTAAAGAAACCGTGGAAACATTTCATAAGGGGATAAAATATTATAGAGAGAGAAGGTGGGAAGAGGCCATTCAATCATTCGCTGCTGTCAGGGCCTTAAGGCCTGAAGACGGCCCTTCAGAACTCTATATGCAGAGATGCCGGCAGTTTATAGCCGCTCCGCCGCCCGATGACTGGCAGGGAGTCCTTTCTGTCCGTTGACCGCATGTCAATTGGTATGGTATCCTGCAGCCTTAAAGAATATATACTCCGAACCACAGACTTGAAGAGCCCCGCAGCAAGCTGCGGGGATTCTCCTCGGTAAGGAATTTTATTATTTAATTGATATGGATTATTCTATTGCCCCGGGATGGAGCTGGTCTGCTGATAAAGAGGCCATGCCCCTGCTCGACAGCCTTAAACTCCCGCCCCAGCAGAAGCTGCTCCTGTTGTCGGACGGCTCATTAACAAAATTTCTGGAGACATCAAACCGGTCTCCTGTGGATGTAGAAATAAAAAATCACGAGACCCGCCGGCTGGAAAAAGACGAGGCGGAATATTTAGAAGTTGATGCCCCGCAGGATGCAATCATCCGAGATGTCTGGCTTATTCAGAACAAAAGAAGGCTTGTATATGCCCGCTCCATATTTCCCCTGTCCGGCCTTGACAAACATTTTATAGAAACGATAGCTGCCGGCATTGAACCCATTGGCAAAAGTCTGACAGGGCATGGGCTGTCGGCATCTAAGGATAAACTTGAAATATGCGCTGTGCATTGCATAGATGCGAATAATGCCCTTAATCTTGCCCCCGAAGCCATTCTTTGGGCAAAGCGCTACAGGCTCTCGGCTCAAACACCTTCAGGGGTAGAAGGCATTAAAGCCTCTATCACAGAGATTTTTTCTCCTGAGATTGCGGGAAGACCGCCGCTCAATTTGGAAAAATGACAACACAAATCTTAACAGAAAAACTCATCGCCATAACCGACCTCATAAGGCTTCCCCGGCAATACGGGACAGTGTTGGTTTTATGCCCTACGCTCTGGTCTTTATGGATAGCCTCTCATGGCAAACCGTCATTCAAACTTCTTGCAATATTCATCCTCGGCACATTTCTCATGCGCAGCGCAGGCTGCGCCATAAACGACATCGCGGACAGAAATTTTGACAAGCATGTGGAAAGGACAAAGACAAGACCGCTGGCTGACGGAAGGCTGAATCTGAAAGAGGCGATTATGACATTTGTTGCGCTTTCGGGCCTGGCGTTCATTCTTGTATTATTTCTGAATCCGCTTACCATAGCCCTTTCTATAATTGGAATATCTCTGGCATCTATCTATCCGTTTGTAAAGAGGGTGAGCCATCTTCCGCAGGTTTTTTTAGGCATTGCATTCGGCTGGGGCGGAGTAATGGCATGGTCTGCTGTCCACAATACCATCGGTCTGCCCGCGATTTTGATATTCACAGCAAACATCTTCTGGTCAACAGCATACGACACTATCTATGCGCTCATGGATAAGGAAGACGATATCAAGATAGGCGTAAAATCCACAGCAATCCTTTTTGGCAGGCATGTTTACAAGGCTCTCTACCTGCTTTACGCAGCGGTTATAATCATCCTTGCGCTTGCCGGATTTACCGCAAAGATGGGCAATGTCTATTTTGCCGCTCTTTTTTTGTCAGGCATTATTTTGGAATATATGGTATCTATGTTAAAAAAATCTTCGACAAGAGAAACAGCCTTCAGGATTTTTGCGGCCAATGCAGGAGTGGGGCTGTTGATTTTAATCGGCATAGTTGCTGATTATGTTATCTATACATTATGACAAAACTTATCGCAACCCGTGATGTGTATGGTGAAACCCTGGCAGGGCTGGGTGAAGGCAAGAAGGATATTGTTGTGTTAGATGCCGACCTTTCCGGCTCAACCAAGACAAATGTCTTTGCAAAGAAATTCCCCGATCGCTTTTTTAACATGGGGGTTTCCGAGGCGGATATGATGGGGACTGCGGCAGGGCTTGCGGCAGCAGGCAAGATACCGTTTGCGTCAACCTTTGCCATATTTGCGTCAGGCAGGGCATGGGAGCAGGTTCGGCAGTCAATTGCATATCCCAAACTGAATGTAAAGATTGTCGCAACCCACAGCGGCATAACTGTTGGCGAAGATGGTGGATCGCATCAGGCAGTTGAAGATATTGCGCTCATGAGGGTAATACCAAATATGACCGTGATAGCGCCGTGCGACGGCATTGAGACCAAATCGGTTGTTAATGAGATTGTGAAATATCACGGCCCTGTGTATGTGCGCGTTGCGCGCGGAAAATCTCCGGTTGTGCTGCCTGAAGATTATAAATTTACCATGGGCAAGGGTGTGGTTGTCCGGGACGGCAAAGACGCAACGATCATTGCGGCAGGTCTTATGGTCAGTCATGC
>JACQEJ010000156.1 GCA_016200645.1 Deltaproteobacteria bacterium
CAGCCGCAGTCCTGATTAAATAATCTGTTATTGGATTTTCATCCGATACGGAAGATCCGATAATGAATATCAAATCCGCCTTCATTGCATCGGATATTGAAACTCCTCCATCTGCGATGCCGCACACATCAATCATTGCAGTTGTTGTTGCCTTATCCATCCACCGGCTGCCTGAATCTATATTATTGGTCTTGAACACATTTCGCATGAGCTTCTGGAAAAGATAAAGCTCCTCATTGGCAAGCCTTGCTGATGCAATGCCTGCAATCTTTTTGGCATCAGCCTTTCCAAACCTATCTTTTACTCTGTCAATGGCCTCATCCCATGAAACAGGCTGCAGAACCCCATTTTTCTTAATCATAGGAGATTTCAGCCTCTTTTCACTCTGGATAAAATGATAGCCGAATCTACCCCTTGCGCAGAGCGTCTCTTTGTTGATGCCGGTTTCGATCTTGCTCCTTACCCTCAAAACCTCGCCGTTTCTCGCGCCGATTGTAATCTGGCAGCCTGTGGCGCAATATGAACAGACAGTGTCAGTCTCTTTTAAATCCCACGGCCTTGATTTATATCTGTAGGGCAGGCTCATGAATGAGCCGACAGGGCAAACCTCTATGCAGTTGCCGCAGTGGTCGCAGTCAAGTTTAGTGTTCCAGAAACCGGTTTCCTGTATCTTTGAGCCTCTGCCGATTCCGCCGAGTGCGGTTACCCCGACAACCTCGTCGCATATCCTCACGCACCTTTCGCAGTGGATGCAGCGGTTGTGGTTTTTTACAATAACAGGGCTTAATATCTCATCTTTATCATTAAACCGCCTCTTCCATTCACTGAATTGGCTGTGTCTTGGACCTGATTTAAAAACAAAATCCTGCAATTCACACTCACCGCCCTTATCGCATGTGGGACAGTCAAGAGGATGGTTTGCAAGCAGAAATTCAAGCACGGATGAGCGCGCAGACTTGACGGTCTGGTTTTCAGTAAAGACCTCCATGCCGTGAAGCACAGGCGTTACGCAAGACGGCTGAAGCTTTTTCTGGCCGCCTATCTCAACAAGGCACATCCTGCATGAGCCGAGCCTTGAAAGCCTTGCCTGATAGCAGAAGGTCGGTATCTCAAAACCAGCCTGTCTGGCAGCATCCAATATTAAGGTGCCGTCTTCTACCGTTATCTCTTTTCCGTTTATCTTTACAGTAGCCATAAAAAAACAGGTGATAGGTTATAGGCAATAGGTAATAGGAAAAACCATTACCTATTACCCATGACTCATAACCAAACATTTTTTATTTTTCACATGATACACAAATTCATCTCTAAAGTTTTTCAAAGCTCCTCTGAGCGCCATGACTGCGCCGTCTCCGAGTGGGCAGAACGTTACCTTTTCCTCCCAATTAAAGATTGTCCATAATATACTGCGCATCTTCTAAAAATATTTTAACTGCCTTATCTTTTATATGTTTACCCTTCTGGGCATTGACCTCATTTATAAAGACATTTAACTGATTTTTGGCTGTCTGTTTTTGTCCTCTTTTAATTGAATTTTCTGCAGCATCCAGTTTTGAAAGAAGGCTTTTTACAACTTCTGAATTTGTAATCCAGCCTACATCATAGAATAACTTTATATCCTGCTTTGTGCTCTGTGTTGTTGTGACCCGGGTAACAGATGAGGACTTCCCTGGTGTCGAATCATAATTAATGCGGTACTCAGAAATCATATCAGGAGCCATAACGCTCTCAAACACAAAGACAGAACTTTTTCCATCAGCATCTTTTAAATAAATCCGTACCCAATATGGTGTGAGAGCCTTACCCATTACTTTCAAAGAATAAATACCTATTAATGGTTTATTATCGATTTGGAGTATCTTTCTTGGATTTATTTCTTCTTCCTCATCCCGTGTATACCCAGCATTTGGTATATCAAAATAGCTCTCATTTGTAATAAGGTCTGCTCCTGTTCTTCTACCCTGAGGGTCAAATAATAAAAGCTCAATCAGAAAGGTATTTCCAGAACCACCACTAATCTCAATTCTACTGTAGTCATAGTGAGGGCATTGAATTCTTTCTTCTTCTTGAGTAATTAAGTCATATTCAAAACAGATTGGAGGCTTCTCCATCTCTTCTAACGGTCCACAGTTGTTTATTACCTGTCCTATCAAGGCCTTGTTATTCTTAACAGAAATTAAATTATAACCTAAAGGGCTTGCACTTTCTTTGGTAGGGACGGTTTTACCGCTTTTCCCATCGAATAATGAAACCCCAAAATCACAATCAAAGTGATAATCCCCAATTCCTCTCAGATTGTCAATCCAGATGAATTCATCAAACGCAAACCCGCTTTTTCTCCAGGGCAATTCAGGAGTAAGAGCCACCACTTTCTTTACTGGTGTTCTTGGATAGCCTCCCCATTCCTCCTCGGGTAAAATCACAAAGTCTTCCTTTGGACTCCAAACCATTTTTTTAAACAATAATTCTGGAGAAGTAGGATTGTATTTCTTCCATCCGTAAACATCACTAAAAGTTTCTTCTGCCAGAAATATATTGCCTTCTTTCTTAAAAAAACCTATAAGATAAACAACATGATTTACATCGTCAATACTTCTTATATTCTGTATAGGGAATTTGCAGTGTTTATACTCGGTAAAAACAACCTCGTATTTTCCAGAAGGAGACAAAAAGCGATGTTGTATTGTTGTATTGGCTGATACCACAGAAAATGTGATAAGGAAAATTGGTATTCCTGCTATTATCCCGTTGGTCGTTAGTTTTAATCTCAAATCTTTCTCCGATGCCTAAACCAATTAGTTGAAGTCTATAAGTAACTCATAAAGAAAAGTAGATAAAATTATACCTGAATTAAAGGTTACTGGCGATATACTGAGCACCATTGATTAATATATCTACCGCCTGCCCTTTTATATGTTTATCCTTCTGGGCATTGACCTCATTTATAAAGGCATTTAACTGGTTTTTTGCTGCCTGTTTTTGTCCTCTTTTAATTGAATTTTCTGCAGCATCCAGTTTTACAAGAAGGCTTTGTTTAATGCCGTCATTGTCTATCAAACCAAGGTTAAAGGCGATATTAACATCGTTCTTTAAATCCTCTACAGTTACTACCCGTTCTACCTTTTGAACAGCACCAGATTCTAATTTGTAATCTATTTTGTATTCAGATATTCTTCCAGAAGAGATAAAGCCATCAAATGAAACTATAGTCTTATTACCATTACGATCTTCTATCCATATATATACCCAATATGTTGTAGTTGTTTTACTGCTGACCCTTAAAGTATATATTCCAGTTATGGCTTCAGAGTGATACAATGTTCTTCTTGGATTTATGCCGGGCTCTTCATCCCATGCATAACCAGCCTTTGGAATATCCAGATACCCTTCATTTGTTACAGCATCAACCCCAGTTTTGCGACCAAGAGGGTCTATAAGTAGAATATCCACTGAAAGGGTTGGCCCTGTCCCAGCATGGATGTCAATAGCACTCATATCGTAGTCTAGCGCCCAAACTTTCACTATTGCTATCATGGGTATAATAAATATTATTAGTAGAAGCCATCTTTTAATACTTTTCATATTTATCTCCTGTGTATGAACTTATTTTGTCCGTGGCAGATAAATCCTTATTCCATAAAATGTGTTACCGTATCTTTCCTTCAGAGTAGTCTTTTGCGGCATTTGCTCTGTATTATGTCCAGGATCTATTATAGTATACGTGGTTACACCATCTTTTGTTGTTATATCTACTGCTACTACCGAATGAGAATTATTATTCACCTTTAATATTACAGGATGACCTGATGTAAGTTCTGACTCAAGAACTTGGGTTAAATACTCTTTTGTAATTTCTTTATTGCCAAGTTTACCTATGTTGAGACTTCTACTTTCATCATAAGTAACTACAAACTTTGTTTCATCAGGGTAATCTCTAATCTTACGTCCACGTGGTCCTGTTTCTTTATCCCATCCATCATTTTCATTCAGCCATTTGTTTAAATCCAATATATCCACCATTGGAAGATTGTTCTTTGCAAGATAGTAGTTAAGAATCATTGTTATTGATGCAAGACTACATCCTGAATTACATATGGTTTTATCTATACGGTCATATTGTGCATTTTTAATATCTTCTTCACACTGATAAACGGTCTCCGGCAGTTCTATCCCGCACCCCTCGTCTATCTGTCCGTTGCAGTTATTGTCTACGCCGTCGCCGCAGGTTTCTGTCTGGGGTGTTACTTCACCTTGGCAGCTTCCCCACTGGCCGTTTACACAGGTTTTAGTCCCGGCCTTGCAAATACCGACGTTTTCCGTGCCCGCTGGGCCGGAGTAAGAACATGCCTGCGTATCACCTTCCGTGCAAACAGCGCATCCCTCATCCACCTGTCCATCGCAGTTATTATCTATGCCATCTCCGCAGATTTCAGTTTGAGGCAACACTTCGCCTTCACATGCTGCCCAGTATCCGCCTTGACAGGTCTTGCTTCCTGCCCTGCATATGCCGACATTTTCAGTCCCCGCGGGCCCGGAATAAGAACATGCCTGCGTCTGTCCCGCAGTACATGGACACTTCCATTCGTAAATGCTTTCACTTACAGTGCATTCTCCGTAAAAGAATTGGGGAAAGTTAGAACAACCGTAGCAAGGAGTGGACGCTAGTATTTCAAATTTACAAGTTGAAAGTCCGCAAGAGCCGCTTGATGCAAAGCAACCAGCAATTGATTGAACAACTCTTTTAGTCCCGCCACTAATTATTGTAGCTCCACAATTAGGGATATTAGGACAATAAGTATTGGAGGATACAAGCACCCATGTCCCGCCCGGACAGTTAAAATCAACGCTCCACACGGGAGAGACAAAAATAAGAGTAAGGGAAAAAGTGAAAAACAGATGTTTCATCCTGTACATAAGAGGCCTCTTATTTAAATTGAATGAAAATTGGGGACAACTGAGCCTATTTTCCTCTACAGTTATCTCTTTTCCGTTGATTTTTACCGTAGCCATAGTAAAAACAATTTAGGAATTATGAATTAAAAATTAAGAATTTAAATTCATAATTCCTAATTCATAATTCGTAATTATTATCTAAACCATACATTTTTTATTCTTCACATGATAAAGAAACTCATCTCTGAAATTCTTCAAAGCCCCGCGGAGCGCCATAACCGCGCCGTCTCCGAGGGGGCAGAATGTTCTGCCGAATATATTTCCGCACAGGTTTTCCAGAAGTTTCACATCTCCTTCTTTGCCCTCACCGTGCTCAATCCTGTGCAAAACCTTGTATGTCCAGTCCGTGCCTTCCCTGCACGGCGTGCATTTGCCGCATGATTCGTGCCTGAAAAATCCCATCGTCCTCATGGCAACTTTTACGATGCAGGTTGTATCATCCATAACGATAACGCCTGCAGAGCCAAGCATTGTGCCCTTTGCAGCCATGCTGTCAAAGTCCATGGGTGTATCCAAATCCTTTTCCGTAAGCATTGGCGCAGAGACCCCGCCAGGTATCGCCGCCTTAAACTTTTTGCCGTCTCTAATGCCGCCTGCGTGCGTAAAAATGACCTCTCTCAAAGGGGTTCCCATAGGAAGTTCATAAAGCCCGGGTTTTTTTACATGCCCGCTTACGCCAAATATCTTTGGGCCAGGGCTTTTTTCAGGCCCGATGGAGGCGAACCATTTCGGCCCTTTGTTTACAATATGCGGAATACATGATAGGGTTTCAACATTATTTATAACAGTAGGCTTGCCAAACAAACCGACCTGCGCGGGGAATGGCGGCTTAATCCTCGGCTGCCCCCTTTTCCCTTCTATTGATTCAATAAGAGCTGTCTCTTCGCCGCATATATATGCGCCTGCGCCCTTATGCACATAAATATCGCAGTTGAAATTTGAATTCAAAATATTTTTGCCGAGATAACCCTTTTGCTCAGCCTCATAGATTGCCTGCTCAAGCCTTCTTGCCCCGAAATCAAATTCACCCCTGATGTAGATATACGCTGCCTGAGCGCCGATTGCATAACAGGCTATAATCATCCCCTCAATAAGCTCGTGCGGGTCTTTCTCAATAATAGCCCTGTCTTTGAATGTTCCAGGCTCGCCCTCGTCTGCGTTGCAGCAAAGATATTTTGGTATTGTGGGGTCTTTTGTAATAAAGCTCCACTTGAGGCCGGTAGAAAACCCTGCGCCGCCGCGGCCCCGAAGCCCTGAATCCTTGACCAATTGGATAAGCGTATCCGTCTGCATCTTAAGTGCATTTGGCAGCGCCTGATACCCGCCGTTCTTCAGATACACATCTATCCGGTGGGAGTCAGGGGTATTTATGTTTTTTAAAAGGACAGGTTCAAACATAGATTGGCTCATGGCTCGTAGCTCATGGCTCATAGTTTTTGCTATCAGCTATGAGCTATCAGCTATTTCAGTCCTTTCAATATCTCCTCAATCTTTACCTCTGTCAGATTTTCATAATAATCGTCATTGATTTGCATCATTGGAGCGGTGCCGCATGAACCGAGACACTCCACCTCTGACAGGGTAAACTTTTTATCTGATGTTGTTTCGCCTTTCTTTACGCCGAGTTTTTTTGAAAGAAATTCAACTATATGCTCCGAGCCAAGCAATGAGCATGAAACATTTGTGCATACCTGGACATGGTGTTTGCCAACAGGTTTTTTATTATACATTGTGTAAAACGCGGCAACCTGATTGAGCTGAACCGGCGGCATCTCCAATAGAGAAGCAATCTCCAGCAGGACATCCTGTGTAAGATGGCCGCACTCTTTCTGCGCAATCGTCAGGGCATCCATTGATGCAGACTTCTTCCTCGGATAGTTGGCTATCGCCTTTTTAATATCTTCTATTGTCTTGGTTGATAACATAATTTTTAGCTCATAGTTCATGGCTGATAGCTGATAGCAAAAACTATGAACCATGAGCTATCAGCTATGAGCTGTTTCATTTATCCGCCTCTCCAAACACCGGGTCCAGGCTGGATATTACGGCTATGACATCCGCAAGATACCCTTTCCTGCACAGAGGGTCAATTGCCTGGAGATTTACAAAGGACGGCGCCCTTATCTTAAGCCTGAATGGCCTCTCCGAGCCGTCGCTGACTATGTAAAAACCGAGCTCCCCTTTCGGCGATTCAACGCTCGCGTAGGCATCCCCCTTCGGAACCTTGAATCCATGCGAAACAAGTTTGAAGTGATGAATCAGCGCCTCCATGTTTGTTTCTATCTCCATCCTTGGAGGCGGAACCACATCAGGCAGATCAACGCACGGCCTGCCGTCAGGTATTTGCTCCAAAGCCTGCTTTATTATCTTGGCCGCCTGCCTCATCTCCTCTATTCGCACCGTATATCTGTCGTAACAGTCACCGCTTTCGCCGGTAGGCACATCAAAATCCAATCTGTCGTAGACAAGATACGGTTCATCCTTTCTTATATCCCATTTAACGCCTGCCCCACGGAGGTTTGGCCCGCTTAGACCCAGGTTTATTGCATCCTCTGCTGATATTGCACCTACACCTTTATTTCTTTTCAGCCAGACTCTATTCTCTGTGAGAAGCTGCTCATAGTCGTTTATTCTCTGCGGCAAAAGATTCACAAATTCGAGGCATTTTCCTTTGAACGACGGAAGGATGTCGTACCTTACGCCGCCTACCCTAAGATAATTATGCGTCATCCTCGCCCCGCAGAGCATCTCGAAAAGATCAAGCGCCATCTCTCGTTCCCTGAACGCATACAGGAGAACGGTCATGGCCCCCAGGTCAAGCGCCCACGCGCCGATGCAGAGGAGATGGCCTGAAATCCTTGAAAGCTCGGCTGCTATCACCCTGATATATTTAGCGCGCTCTGTAATTTCTATGCCCAGGAGCTTTTCAACAGCCAGCACATAGGCAAGATTGTTGCTCATGGCGCACATGTAGTCGAGCCTGTCGGTATAGGGGACAAATTGATGATAGAGAAGGTTTTCTGCGATCTTCTCTGTTCCCCTGTGAAGATAACCTATATCGGGATTTGCCCTTAATATCTTCTCTCCTTTAATATCCAGAAGAAGATGCAGCACTCCGTGCGTGGATGGGTGCTGCGGCCCCATGCTCAGGGTTATCGCTTTTGTCGCTATTTCTTCGTTGTTTGACATATTAATACAGGCTATAGGCGATGGGCAATTGGCGATAGGAATTCAACCTATAGCCCATAGCCTATAGCCTTGCGCCTATTTCCTCTCTTCCCCATACGGATTATACCTATCTTTATATCCTTTTAACGGATAGTCCTTTCGCAGCGGATAGCCGTCCCAGTCTTCCGGCATATATATCCTCTTTAGGTTTGGGTGCCCCTCGAAGACTATGCCGAACATATCATAAGCCTCGCGCTCCGCCCAATCTGCGCCCTTCCAAATGGAGGTGACAGAGGGTATAACTTCATCCTCCTCAACCTTAACCTTTAACCTTAACCTGTGTTTTTTGGGGATTGAATAGAGGTGATATACAACCTCGAATCTTGGTTGTTGCGGATAATAATCAACGCCTGCAATATCTGAAAGGAAGTTAAATTGGAGCAAGGGATCGGTCTTCAAGAATCCGCATATCCCGGCAAGGCTCTCCCGTTTGATTAAATGGGTTACCTCATCTCTGAATATAATAGTATCAAGGATAGATGGACCAAACCTATTTTTTACATATTTTACAAGGACGGAATCGGGGCCGATTGTCATATAAAATATAGGGACTGGGGGCTTGGGACTAGGGGTTAATTTATGTTTTTACAAGCCCCCAGCCTCAAGTCCCTAAACCCTGTTCCTTTCATATCTTGCAAATACCGACGGCATCTCTCTTCTAATCTTTTCCTGAAGCTGCAAAAACCCGTATAAAAGGGCATCGGGCCTCGGAGGGCATCCTGGGATGTAAACATCCACAGGCACAACAAGGTCTGTCCCCTGAACAACCGAATATGTATTATACGGTCCCCCAGCAGAGGCGCAACCGCCCAGGGCAATAACCCACCTCGGCTCAGCCATCTGATCGTAGAGCCTCTTGACAGCCGGCGCAATCTTCTTTGTCATCGTCCCTGCCACAACCATAACATCGCTTTGCCTCGGAGACGGCCTAAAGATGATGCCGAGCCTGTCCGTGTCGTAGCGGGCGCAGCCTGCCGCAATCATCTCAATGGCGCAGCACGCAAGGCCGAAGGTCATGGGCCACAGCGCCGACCTTCTCCCCCAGCTGACAACACCGTCCACCACCGTATCCATCTTTGTGGCTTTGGCTATTGTGGCGACGGTCTTCCCTGTGACATTGATAATGTCTTCGAGGGTGGTGAACTGCACAACCCCTTCCAGGGAATTGTCAACTATACCCATTCCAGAGCCCCCTTTGCCCATGCGTAGATAAGACCGATAAGCAATATGGCTATGAATATAAACATCTCTACAAATGCAACCATCCCCAGTTTTTTAAGCACTACCGCCCACGGGAATAAGTAGAGAGTCTCCGCATCAAAAACTATAAACAGGATTGCGATGATAAAGAAGTGAACTTTGAAATGGCCGGCGCTGGCATCGTTGCCTATCGGCTCCATGCCGCACTCCCATGGAGAAAGTTTATCCTTGTAGGGATTTTTCGGGCTTAATAGGCTGTTTATAAAAAAGACTACGATGACAAGAAAGGTGACAAAACCAACAATGATCAAGACAGGAAGATAAGATAAAAGCATTATCCATCACCTCCGGGACATCTACGGGGATACAACCTTAAAATATTTGGTATGCATTGTCAAGAAAAAAATTAAAAATTGTTAGCAGCAAGTAAAATGTCCTCCTTTGTAGCACATCAAATGTCCGGTTTTATGGTTTCATTCCTCCAGGGGGTGACCATGACTCGGACGGAGTTGCTGCAGGAGGTTAGGCTAATGCGATTTGAAGAGGTTTATGAGG
>JACQEJ010000160.1 GCA_016200645.1 Deltaproteobacteria bacterium
ATTTCAGACCTTCACGCGCACAAGGCGCGGGAAAAGGTCATCCACATCCTCAAAGAGAGAGGTTTTCTTACAAAGTCAGAAGACCACAAACAGGCCATAGGCAAGTGTTACCGGTGCAGGACGGTGATTGAGCCGTATCTGTCTCCGCAGTGGTATGTGAAGGTGAAACCTCTTGCAGGTGAGGCGATGAAGGCGGTGGAGCAGGGAAAGACAAAGATAATTCCGCAGGAGTGGGAGAACACCTACTTTGAATGGATGCGGAATATCAAGGACTGGTGCATATCACGGCAGCTTTGGTGGGGACATCAGATACCGGCATGGTATTGCCTGAAGTGCAATAAGGACGAGATAAAAGGGTCAGGGGTCAAGGGTCAGGGGTCAAGGGAAAAATTTATTTCAGTAAAGGCAAAGCCTATTGTTTCGCGGGATGAACCTAATGAATGTCCCGTATGCCGCAGCAAAGAAATCATCAGAGACAATGATGTGCTTGACACATGGTTCTCGTCCGCTCTCTGGCCGTTCTCAACTCTTGGCTGGCCTGATGTTAATAAAAAAGAATTATTTCGTTATTATCCCACTTCCGCGCTCGTTACCGGATTTGACATCATCTTTTTCTGGGTTGCGCGAATGATGATGATGGGGCTTAAATTTATGAATGCAGCGCCTTTTAAAGATGTGTATATCCATGCGCTGGTGCGGGATGCGGAAGGCCAGAAGATGAGCAAGAGCAAAGGCAATGTCATTGACCCGCTTGTTATAATGGATAAATATGGCACAGACGCATTCAGGTTTACACTTGCCGCAATGGCAGCGCAGGGCAGAGATGTAAAATTGGCAGAAGAAAGGATTGAAGGATACCGGAACTTTTGCAACAAGATATGGAATCTGGCAAGATTTACTTTGATGAATCTTGGAGACAGCTATCAGCCATCAGCTATCAGCTATCAGCTATCTCTCGCCGACAAGTGGATACTCACAAGATTGAACGCGGCCATTAAAGAAACAACATCTGCCCTTGAAAATTATAGATTTAACGATGCGGCAAACAGCGCCTATCAATTTGTCTGGCACGAACTGTGCGATTGGTATGTGGAACTGATTAAACTGGATTTGCGCGGGGAAGACGGCGAAGAGAGAAAAAAGACAGCGCAGTATGTTTTGCTCAAAGTTTTAAAAGATTCGCTAAAACTCCTTCACCCGATAATGCCGTTTATTACAGAAGAAATTTGGGATGTGCTGCCACAGGAGTCAGAAGTCAGAAGTCAGAAGTCAGAGGTAGGGCGGGCTGCGCCCGCCAGCATCATGCGGCAGCCATTTCCAGAAGCAGGAGAAGATTATCCTGATGATGAAAGGGAGATGACGCGGGTCATGGATGTGATAAAGGCAATCCGAAACATCCGCAGCGAAATGAATGTGGCGCCTGCGGCGCAGATTGAGGCTATTTGTCTTTGCGCCGATGACGCAGCCGGAAGATTGCTGACAGCGGGCGAAAAATATATCAAAGGATTGGCGAAGGTATCGCATCTCAAGATTCAGGCTGACAAAACCAATCTTACAAGGCCGGAGGATGCTGCCGTTGCCGTTGCAGGCAATATTGAAATATTTGTGCCGCTCAAAGGTCTGATAAACTTTGACGAGGAAGCGAAAAGACTTGCCAGGGACATAGAAAAAACAGAGAAAGAGATTGAAGGCCTGAAGAAAAGATTATCCAGTGCGGATTTTATTGAGAGGGCGCCAAAAGAGGTTGTTGAAAAGGATAAGGCGAGGGTTCTGGAACTCATGCAGAAGAAGGTAAAGCTGGAAGAGGGGCTGGAAAGGATAAAGAGAGGGAAAGGTGGGAAATAAACACATTGAGACAGCTTACAGCATTCAGGATATTATAAAGACCGCCCTTGCCGAGGATATTGGCCCTGGCGATATAACGACAATGGCGGCGCTGGATAGGAATGCAGAGGGCAGCGCAGAGATAATTGCAAAGGAGGATATTATTGTTGCAGGGATTCTGATTGCAGAGGCTGTGTTTAAGACTATTGACGCAAAGATTGAATTTAAAGCGCTTGCAGAAGATGGCGATAATGTCAGGAAGGGTGCAATCATTGCCGCGGTTTCCGGCAGGATTTCCGCTATCCTTACCGGCGAGCGGGTTGCCCTGAATTTTTTGCAGAGGCTTTCCGGCATTGCTACACTAACCAGCCGGTTTGTAAATAATGTAAAAGGCTTTAAGGTCAAAATACTTGACACCAGAAAAACCACGCCGGGCTTAAGGATTCTTGAAAAATACGCGGTGCGGATGGGAGGCGGTTTTAATCACAGATTCGGTCTTTGCGACGGTGTTTTGATAAAGGATAATCATATTGCGGTAGTCGGCGGCATTGCAGAGGCTGTGGAAAGGGCAAGGGAAAATACGCCGAAGAATCTGCTCATAGAAGTTGAGGTGAAAAATCTTAATGAGGTAAAAGAGGCGCTTATCGCCGGCGCTGATGTTATCATGCTGGATAATATGAAGCCTTCAGTAATGAAGCAGGCTGTTAAAATTATCGGCAAAACAGCTTTGATTGAGGCCTCAGGCGGAGTTAATTTAAAAAACATCATGGCCATAGCAAAAACTGGCGTGGATTTTATCTCAGCCGGGGCGTTGACTCATTCTGCACGGGCTGTGGATATAAGTTTGGAAGTCAGGCAAGAAGTAAGAGGTTATAGGAAAAGATAAAGAATGAAAAACGAGGGAAATACCTCTGACAAGATAATACAATTACTAAAAAACAGTAAACATCCCTACCTTTCCGGGCAGACTTTAAGCAAGTCTTTGGGTGTATCAAGGACAGCGATATGGAAACACATAAAG
>JACQEJ010000161.1 GCA_016200645.1 Deltaproteobacteria bacterium
ACAATATCTGTCCGGCAACTGCGAGGTAATATGGATAGATTCAAACTCACAACCCAATTCACCCCAAAAGGCGACCAGCCAAAGGCGATTAAAGAATTAACAGGCGGAATAATCAAGGGGGCTAAACATCAGGCGCTTCTTGGCGTTACAGGCTCAGGCAAGACATTTACCATCGCCAATGTTGTCGCAAATGTGAACAAACCTACGCTTGTGCTTGCGCCGAACAAGACCCTTGCGGCACAACTGTTTGCCGAATTCAGAGAACTCTTTCCCGAAAATGCAGTAGAGTATTTTGTCTCCTACTATGACTACTATCAGCCGGAGGCGTATGTGCCGACAACAGATACCTACATAGAAAAGGATGCGTCAATAAATGATGAGATAGACAAACTCCGCCATTCCGCCACCCATGCGCTTCTTACGAGAAATGACGTCATTATTGTCGCGTCCGTGTCATGCATCTACGGAATAGGCTCGCCCGGTGATTACGGCAGCATGCATTTATATGCGGAAAAAGGCATGGAAACACAGCGCGATGAGGTTTTGAAAAGGCTTGTGGAGATTCAGTATAAGAGAAACGATTATGATTTTTACCGAGGCACATTCAGGGTAAGGGGGGATGTGGTTGAGATATTTCCTGTATATGAGGCAGAAAGGGCCATACGGCTTGAATTCTTCGGCGACACCATAGAGGCCATATCAGAGGTAGATCCGCTAAGAGGCAAAATTATTCAGAAGGTGAATAAGGCGCTCATCCATGCTGCAAGCCATTATGTAACAACAAGGGATAATCTCAAAAGAGCAATGGACAGCATAAGAGAAGAATTACTGGAAAGACTCAAGATATTAAAGACTGAAAATAAACTGCTGGAGGCGCAGCGTCTTGAGCAGAGGACAATGTATGACCTTGAGATGATTGAGGAGATGGGATATTGTTCCGGCATAGAAAATTATTCGCGGCATCTCTCCGGCAGACTGCCTGGAGAGGCGCCGTATACCTTGATTGATTATTTTCCGGAGGATTTTATCCTGATTGTTGACGAGAGCCACATATCCATTCCTCAAATCGGCGGCATGTATTTTGGAGACAGGTCGCGCAAAGAAACATTGGTGGGGTATGGTTTCAGGCTGCCGTCCGCGCTTGACAACAGGCCTTTAAAATTTGAGGAATTTGAAAAAAGGGTAAGGCAGGCAATTTATGTTTCTGCAACGCCTGCCAATTATGAAATGGAAAAAGCAAAAGGCCATCTGGTGGAGCAGATTATACGGCCCACAGGCCTTATGGACCCTGAGATAGAGGTCAGGCCTGCAAAAACACAGGTGGACGACCTGCTCGGTGAAATCAGAAAACGGGTTGAGAAGAAAGAGCGGGTGCTGGTAACAACGTTAACAAAAAGGATGGCCGAGGACCTGACGCGCTATTACGCTGACTTGGGATTGCAGGTAAAATATCTGCACTCGGATATTGAGACCCTTGAAAGGGTTGAGATACTCAGGGCGTTAAGACTTGGCGAATTTGATGTGCTGATTGGAATAAATCTCTTGAGAGAGGGACTTGATTTGCCTGAGGTGTCTCTGGTTGCTGTTCTGGATGCGGATAAGGAAGGCTTCTTACGTTCAGCGCGGTCGCTTATCCAGACCTGCGGCAGGGCTGCAAGGAACGTGAACGGCAGTGTGATTATGTATGCTGATACTGTAACAGGTTCCATGCAGAAGGCCATTGATGAGACAAACCGCCGCCGGAAACTGCAGGCGGCATATAATCAAAAGAACGGCATTACGCCGGAGACCATAAAAAGTTCCATCAAGGATGTGTTAAGCTCCATCTACGAGGCGGATTATTACACCGTGCCTGTTGTGGCGGAGAAACCGGCGGAATATATTCCGGCGCATGAGCTGCCCGGAATAATAAAATCGCTGCGCAAAGAGATGCAGGATGCCGCAAAGCAACTGGACTTTGAAAAGGCGGCGGAGCTCAGGGACAGGATAAAGGAGTTGGAGGAGATGGAGGTGAGGATAGGGTAAGTTTACTTCCTCCCTTTTCCAATTTCCGGATAAGAGAAGTTAGTTTTTCTTTTAGTCTATTTACTTTTTCGATGCCTTCTTAAAGGATGCGCCAAGCTTCAATCCCAAAATCCCCGCAATGAGAAACCCAACCCAGCTTAATGCGGGTATCCCCCAGAATACATTCATGCCTTTGTTGGCCATAGCAAGAAACGATGAGCCTATAATTAATGCCGCAATTATCAGCCCTATTGCCACCTTATGGCCAAGGCCGGCTATCTCTTCCGACAATACATCTAATTTATGATGCACAAAACCAATCTTCAACTCTTCATTCAGGGTCTTATTTAAAACAGAATGAACCTGATACGGCATGTCTGCCGCAATCTCAACAAAACCTCCAACCTTCTCTTTCCCCTTCTCGTATATCCTCTTTGGCGAAGCCTTTTCCTTTATCATCCATTTGTAGATTAGCGGCTCGGCCACCTCCCACATATTCACATCAGGATATATCTGCCTTCCAACGCCTTCTATAATCACCATGGACTTCTGGAGGAGCAAGAGATTCGGCTGAAGCCTCATCTGAAAACGTCTTGCCGTGCGGATGAGCTTCATAATCAGTTCGGAGATATTTATATCTTCCAGTTTGCGGCCAAAGACCGGCTCTGTAATCTCCCGCAGGGCGTCCTCAAATTCATGGATGTCCACATCCTTTGAAATAAGCCCCATTTCCCTGTGCACCACGGCCATATTGTAGTAATCCTGCCTCACGAGGTAAAATAGCAGGCTGGCGAGATACCTTCTTAAATTTTCATCAAGCCTCCCCATGATCCCGAAATCAAGATAGATAATCGTGCCGTCAGTGCCTGCAAATATATTTCCAGGGTGCAGGTCTGCATGGAAAAACCCGTATTCAAAGACCTGCTTGAAAAACGCCCGGATGCCGTTTTCAGCAATCCTTTTTACATCCAATCCTAATGCCTTTATCTTTTCTGTCTCGTCCAGCGGCGTGCCGTAAATACGCTCCAGAGTAAGCGCCTCAGCGGTTGTATATTCCCAGAAGACCTTGGGTATCTTAACGGTTGCATCTCCCTCAAATATCTTTGCAAACCTCGCTGCATGCGCGCCCTCTACAGTAAAATCCTGCTCCTTGTGTATGACCCTCGCAAATTCCTCAACAACCTCAATTGGCCTGTATCTCTTTGCCTGCGGCACATACCTGCCCAGAAGATAGGCAATGGTGTGCATGACAGAAATATCCGATTCT
>JACQEJ010000153.1 GCA_016200645.1 Deltaproteobacteria bacterium
AAATTTTTATGGCAAAACACATTAGCACAGCACCATTAGGACGGCAGTGTGGATCAAAATTTCCCTGAGCCAAGACCCCACTGAACGTGCTGCAATGAAGTCTCTGGAAACCTGCCTTGCAATGCAAAATACAAAGGCACTGGGGTCGGGGAAAGAAGCACTGCAAAATTTGTTTTGCCATAAAAATTTTCTTGCTGACACAAAATAATTGACATTACCACCTTCTCGCTCATATTGACCCATGCCTGTTTTCTTGCTACTATCCTTTCATTATCATGCAACGAGGTTCTTTAAAGAAAGTTTTTCAAGAATTCTAACAGACGAAAGGAGGTCTAACGAGGTGAACGCGACAGAAATCATTAAGACCATCAAGGCGTCTCTGGAAAAAGATCTGCATATTGACCCGGTAAAAAATCCTATTCATCTCAAGATGGAAAATGGCGCTATCCTGATGGAAGGGATGGTTGATAGAATCAGCCATAAAAAGAAAGCGCTCCTCATTGCAATGGGCATTTCAGGCACATCAGGGGTTATTGACCGATTAAGGGTAAAACCTGCAAAGGAGATGGGCGATAAGGAGATAAAGAATCATATCTGTGATGCCTTTATGGAAGAGCAGACATTGAACAACATTAAATTTGATGTTGAGGTAAATAACAGCATTGTTGATATAGAGGGAACTGTTCCATCCTTGAGCCATAAGCGGCTTGCAGGGCTTCTTGCATGGTGGGTGCCAGGAAGCGTGGATGTCATAAACAGTCTTGAACTTAATCCCCCTGAAGAGGATTCGGACGATGAGATAACAGAGGCGGTAATGCTCGCCTTGGAAAAGGACAAACTGGTAAATCACAGCAACATAAAAGCTTCAACCAAAAACTGGGTAGTAACACTGGATGGTGTTGTACACAGCGAGGCGGCAAAAAATGCCGCAGAGGATGATGCGTGGTATGTCTGGGGAGTGAATGATGTGGTGAACCGGTTAAAGGTGATGAGATAAATATAGCCGGCATCCCGGCCTCCGCCGAACTTTTGCCAGACAATGGCGTAAATAATGCCTGCCATCAGGGCCAGAAAAACAAAACTAATGATGCTTGTCATAGAAACCTCCCCGCTCCTTGGAGCGGGGTCGTCGCAAGACCTCTTTTACAGGCGAGCTATGTAAACCCCCACACCAAAGATTTTGGTGTGGGGGTAAATAATAAAATTCCTTACCGAGGAGAATCCCCGCAGCTTGGCTATCGGGGTTCTTC
>JACQEJ010000157.1 GCA_016200645.1 Deltaproteobacteria bacterium
TGATAGATACTTAATGCTCTTTGTCCCTATGTTTGAAAGGTCAGGGCCAACCTTGCCGCCTTCACCCTTTAGTATATGGCAGCTTATGCAGGCCATTTTAAAGACCTCCTCGCCATGTCCGGGGTCTCCCCCTCCTGCTGCTCCTGCAGCGGCAATCCTGTCCCAGTATTTTTTACTTATCTCTGTTGGATTTTTTATAGCCTCAATATCTACATCTCCACCTATGCTCTGCATATAGACTATAACAGCCTTAACCTCATCCATGGTTAAAGATATAGGCGGAGCATAAACAATCGCCATTTCGTTTTTATAACCTTCTACAATATAGGCGCCTGGGTCTGCCAGAGATTCCACCAGATAATCTGTGGCTGTATAAGGCTTGCCTGTAGCCTTTTCTCTTTCCTTTGCCCTCTCCACTGCCCTTTGACCTATGGCTAAAGGAAACTTGTCGCCCCATACGCCGTGATTTGGGCACCTTGAGGCGCTGCCTCTGTCACCTATGCTGTGACATGTATAACATCTGCCTTTGCCCCAGTATATTGTCTCTCCGCCCTCCGGGCTTATCTCAACAGCGCCGCCCCCTCCTTTTTTCTCTCCGCCTGTCATCTTTGTTATGGCATTCCCAACCCACATGAAGAGCGCAATTAGTATCAATAAAAAAGCAAATACCTTCAGAACTACCTTTCCCATTAATTAACCTCCATAAATAATAGGCTAAGGGCAAAAGGCTAATGGCGAAAGGTTTAAAAAAGAAAAGCGTTTTTCCTTTAGCCTTTAGCCCTTCGCCTTTAGCCTTTCTTCTTTGCTATCCCTCCAAGCCAGAACATAAATGCAACTGCAACAAGAAATACTACAACAGTTAAACTAACCATCTGCGTCATTGTGTAGTTGCTCGGCGTGTATGCCCATTCTGATGTGTCTCTCATTACGCCAAAGATGTGCCAGTCGCTCCTTAATCCTGAACGGATAAAGCCCATGAGCCCCATGTTTAGTGTTATTATAATAGTTAGGAGAAGAAGCGCATATTGGCTCCTTATTGTCATCTTGCCCCATTTTAACGGCCCAATCTCTTTTGCGCCTTTAAATAGAAA
>JACQEJ010000162.1 GCA_016200645.1 Deltaproteobacteria bacterium
GACAATATTCGTAGATGGGGATACCATAAGGGTATAGAGCGGTATTTCTGGGGAACAGGCGCAGCAGACGATAGATACATCAGCAAGGTTTTAAAGGTAATGGAGGGATTTAAAGGATGAAGGCGCTCCGGGACTGGATACATAAAGAAAAACCGTTAGATAGACATGACAGGGAAAGATGGCTGCAATATCTCTCTGTCACAAAAGAGGACAGGAAAACCATTGTGGCAATGAAGGATGATTTTGCCCCGCATATAGACGAATTTGTTGCAGATTTTTGCGGGCATCTGTTAAAACAAAAAGAGACATCGGTATTTATAATGGACACAGATGTAATAAAGAGATTGAAGCCGTCGGTGAAGAAATACTGGACGCAGTTGTTAAAAGGGAATTATGGCAGCGGCTACTTTAATGACCGTTTAAAGGCAGCCCATACCCATGAAAGGATTGGGGTCGGACCGGGGTGGTATATAGGGGCATACACCCGTTGTTTTCAGTTTGCAACAGACCGCATCTTTCTTAAATATCCTGATAAACCGGAACAGGCGCAGCAGGCTATTGCTGCATTCACAAAGGTCTTTTTTCTGGATATGAGCATTGCTATGGAGGCGTATGCGTATAAGACCCATGACAGATTAAAGACCGCGGAACTTGAGACAATATACAGGCTTTCCAGGGCAGCAGAATACCGGGACGATCAAACAGGCAATCATATAATGCGGCTCGGTCATTATTCAGCGGTTGTCGCAAGGAATATGAATATGAAAGGCGATGAGGTGGAAGATATATTTGCGGCAGCGCCGATGCATGATATAGGAAAGATAGGCGTGCCTGACTCCATCCTGCTTAAGCCTGATAAACTTACACCCGAGGAGTTTGAAAAGATTAAGGCGCATCCTATTATCGGCGGCTTAATACTTTCCACTCCAGAATCAAGGCTTCTCCAGAAGGCTCAGGAGATAGCCCTTTCACACCACGAAAGGTATGACGGAACCGGTTATCCGCACAGACTTCACAGTGATGAGATACCTTTATCCGGAAAGATTATTGGTGTGTGCGATGTATTTGATGCCCTGACCACAAAAAGACCATATAAACCCGCGTTTTCAAATGATGAGGCGCTGACGGAGATTAAAAAAGGCGAGGGGAGCCATTTTGACCCTCAAGTGTCAGGCGCATTTTTTAAAGGGGTAGATGAGATTCTGTCAATTCAAAAGAGATTTCAGGAAGAAACGGCTTATTAGACCGCCAGATAGTATGAGGACGCTATAAGAGTTTTTCATGCGGATTTCTTTCCCTTGTCAGTAAAAATCCCATCTGCTATAATTAGAGGCAAATTCCGATAAAATAAAAAAAGGGGGACTTTGATGCCTGAAAAAATAAAAAATTTTATTAACGGCAACTGGATAAACGCAGTTGATGGAAAAACTCTCAAAAGCATCAACCCTGCCGACACATCGGACATTGTAGGCATTGTCCCCCATTCAGGACGGAAAGACATAGACATGGCTGTTTTAGCCGCGCGCAATGCCTATGATAAATGGCGGCTTACCCCTGCTCCAAAGAGGGGAGAAATAATACTTAAGGCTGCCGAACTGCTCAGTAAAAGGAAACAAGAGATGGGCGAACTGGTTACCCGTGAAATGGGCAAAGTCCTGCCAGAAGGTCTTGGCGACGCGCAGGAGGCGATAGATATGGCCTACTACATGGGCAGCGAAGGCAGAAGGCTTTCGGGCGAGACCGCGCCTTCCGAACTACCCAATAAAGACTGTAAATCGGTCCGTGTCCCAATCGGCGTCTTTGCCCTGATTACGCCGTGGAACTTCCCTACAGCCATACCCGCATGGAAGATGCTTCCGGCCCTTGTAAGCGGCAATACCGTTGTATTTAAACCTTCAAGCTATACCCCTGTATACGCCGCAAAGCTGGTGGAGGCGTTTTTGAAGGCGATTGCAAAAGGCGTTAACAGCCTTGATTACACAGATTAAAAAAAATGATTACACAGATTAAAAAAACCGCCTCGCTTATCTCGCTCTGAAATCCTAACACATCGCCGGTTACGCCGCCTAATTTTCTCTTGAAAAAGAGGGTGATTGTATAAACGGCAATAAATATAATACCGGAATATATCAACCCTCTCCAACCTAAAAGAATTGCAGAGAAAAACAGCATGAAGGCTGTTGCTATTAGAAATTCTCTCAACCTTGTGTGCTCGGCAAATGCCTTGCCTAGGCCGCCGTTAGGCCGCGCATAATCAGCCCAGTATGCCATAGGAACCATTGACCATCGGCCGATGACTGGCAGGAGAAACAAGATATAGCTGAAGGTAAGAGGTGAGAGGTGAGAGGTAAGAAAGTTGATACATAAAAACTTTACCAATAAGAGCAGTACAAGCGCCACAACGCCGATAGCGCCAATGCGGCTGTCCTTCATTATATTTAATCGTTCTTCTTTGGTGCTGCCGCCTGCAAGGCCGTCTATGGTATCTGCAAAACCATCAAGATGAAAGCCGCCGTTGGTAAGAATTAAAACCACTAAAACAAGCGCGCTCGCAATATCCTGCGGCAAAAAAATTGAGAAAAGAAGATTTGCTCCAACAAGAATTATCCCTTGAACCGCTCCGACAAGAGGGAAAAAGGCCGTGCTTCTGCCCAGTTCCCTCTCGTCCGCATTGCCTTTGATTTTGATGGGAATGATGGTAAGGAGTTGAAGGGCAAGTAAAAAACTCTTTATCATCTTGCTTCCGACTTCTGACTTCTGACTTCTGACTCCTGACTGTCATTTCTGTCCGACACCCCTGCCTCTCCAAAGGTTGCCATCTCGTTATAAATCTTCACGCCAGCCTCAATGAGCGATATGCCAAGCGCAGCGCCCGTGCCTTCGCCGAGCCGCATGTTGAGATTCAGGATTGGCTTCATGTCCATCTTTTCCAGCATTATCCAATGGCCGCGCTCAACCGATGTGTGCGCAGCAAACATATAATCCTTGACCATGGCGCAAAGCTGGTATGCAATGAGCGCGCCTGCGGTTGAGATGAAACCGTCAATCACAACCGGGATGCGGTTTGCAGCAGCGCCCAGCACAAGCCCGGCAATTCCTGCTATCTCCGCGCCGCCGAGTTTTGCCAAAACATCCAATGGGTCTTTTGGATTTGGTTTGTTTATTTTTATGGCATCTTCTATAACCCTCACTTTATTTTTAAATGCGCTGTCATCTATGCCCGTGCCTCTGCCCGCAACCTCTTCCACCGTCCTCTTTGAAAACACCGCTGCAATGGCGCTGGAAGGGGTTGTATTTGCAATCCCCATTTCACCTGTGCCAAAGATGTGATAACCCTTTTTTGCATATTCATTTGCTAAATCAATTCCA
>JACQEJ010000159.1 GCA_016200645.1 Deltaproteobacteria bacterium
AAGTTGCCTGCCAGACGAGGCAGCGGACAATTTTTACGACGAGCCGTATGTTCACCGATACGGTGAGGAGTAAAAATTGTCCGATAACGAAGTATGGCAGGCAAATCGCAGGTTTGTAAAATAGCGAGGTTTTTAATCGCTATTTTACGGAATTTGTATTGATTGCCTTTCAAAGATACCTTTGTTATTATAAAAAACTACCATATTTGCGAAGAGAGAATATCAGAAAACCATGCTCAAAGAAAACCACTACAATATCATCGTCATCGGCGCGGGTCATGCCGGCTGCGAGGCTGCTTTAGCTTGCGCAAGAATGGGGCTTAAAACCCTTGCGCTTACCATGAATCTTGACACCATCGGCCTTATGTCGTGCAATCCTGCAATCGGCGGGATTGCCAAGGGACATCTGGTTCGGGAGATTGACGCCCTGGGCGGCGAGATGGCAAAAAATATTGACGCTACCGGCATCCAGTTCAGGACGCTCAACTCCAGCAAAGGCCCGGCTGTTCGTGCCACACGCGCGCAGGCGGATCGGCAATTATACCGGCTCAGGATGAAGTCTGTGCTTGAATCCCAAAAAAATCTGCACATACGGCAAGCATTGGTTGAGAAGATTCTGGTGAATGATGGAAAAGTTTCGGGGATACTCACCAATATCGGAGAGACATTTCACGCTCAGGCAATCGTTATAACAACCGGCACATTTTTGCGCGGACTAATTCATATCGGCTTAAATAATTTTCCCGGCGGCAGAGCAGGAGACATGCCGTCCGTAAATCTTTCCCTTTCTTTGAAAAAACTCGGCCTTACGATGGGACGGCTGAAAACCGGAACCTGTCCGCGGCTGGATGCCAAAACCATAGATTTTTCAAAATTAGAAGCGCACGCAGGCGATGATCCGCCTCCGCCCTTTTCTTTCTCCACCAAAGCAATTAAAAATAAACAGATTCCATGCTACATCACCTATACCAATCCTGAAACCCATGCCATTATCAAAGGGAATCTTGACCGCTCTCCGCTCTACAGCGGAATAATTCAGGGAACCGGGCCGAGGTATTGCCCGTCCATTGAAGATAAGGTTGTCCGCTTTTCCGACAAAGAACGGCACCAGATATTCCTTGAGCCGGAAGGGTATGACACGAATGAGGTATATCCAAACGGCCTTTCCACAAGCCTTCCGGTGGATGTTCAGATGAAATTTTTAAGGACAATCAATGGGTTAGAACAGGTGGAGATTTTGCGTCCCGGATATGCCATTGAGTATGATTATGTTGAACCGACCCAGTTGAAGCCGAGCCTTGAGACAAAGGCAGTTGAAGGTCTCTATCTTGCAGGCCAGATAAACGGCACATCCGGGTATGAAGAGGCAGCGGCGCAGGGGCTTATTGCGGGCATGAATGCCGGGTTGAAGATACAGAACAAACCGCCTCTTATGCTTGACCGCTCCGAGGCGTATATCGGTGTGATGATAGACGACCTTGTGACCAAAGGGACAAAAGAGCCTTACCGGATGTTTACCTCGCGCGCGGAATATCGGCTTCTTTTGCGGGAGGATAATGCGGATTTGCGCTTGATGGAAAAGGGATATGAGGCCGGGCTGGTGACGGATGCAGATTACGAAGGGTTTCAAGCAAAGAAAACCGCTCTTGAGTCTGAACTCCGCAAATTGGAAAACACCAAGATTACACCGAGTGAGGAGATAAATAGCCTGCTCAAAAAATCCGGCCTTGATGATATTAAAAAGGCAACCACCCTGAAAGAACTCATCCGCAGGCCCGGAGTTGATTTGGCAACAGCGTATGAACTTATGCGCTCCGTTAGAAGCTCATCTGTTATAGAATCATCTGCTCAAGATGGCAGCGTTCCTCTTAATGAGGAGGCTTCTAACGGGGTGAAGTGGACAGAGCTGCCGCAGGCTGATGTCAGGGCGCAGGTGGAGATAACGATCAAATATGAGGGATACATAAACCAACAATTGGAGCAGGTGGAGAGGTTTAAAAAGATGGAAGGCATTAAGATCCCGGCGCAGATTGCCTTTGATGAGGTGAGCGGGCTTTCAAAAGAGGTTCGGGAAAAACTTGCGGT
>JACQEJ010000167.1 GCA_016200645.1 Deltaproteobacteria bacterium
AAAGGGCCTCAGGCTTCTAATGTTGTAAAGAAATAACCCTTTCACACATGAAGCAAAATACCCCCTCCCCCTCTCCCCCTCTATGAGGGGGAGAGGGGGAGGGGGTATTTGTTTGTAATTCCAGTCAAAGTCTGTTATTCTTTTTCTATGAATTTTCCATCCAAACGGATACTGACGGTATCACAGCTTACCGAAGAGATAAAAACCATCCTTGAAGCAAATCTCTATTATGTCTGGGTTGAGGGAGAGGTCTCCAATTTAAGGTCTCCCATGTCAGGCCATATCTATCTTACCTTAAAAGATGAGGCGGCGCAGATAAAGGCCGTCGTATTTAAAGGTCAGGCAAGGTTTATGAAATTCAAGCCTGCCGACGGTCTTCATGTAATATGCAGGGGAATGGTCAGCGTTTATAAAGAGAGAGGTGAATATCAGCTTATACTGGATTATATTGAGCCAAAAGGGATTGGCGCATTGCAGCTTGCGCTTGAGCAGTTAAAAGAAAAACTTGCAAAACAAGGCTTTTTCGATGCAGCGCGAAAAAGGCCGCTTCCACTCTTTCCAGAAAAGATCGGCATTATCACATCGCCGACAGGCGCGGCAATAAGGGATATTCTAAAGGTTTTTGAAAGGAGATTTGCCGATATAGGGGTTTTGATTTATCCTGTGAGGGTGCAGGGCATAGAATCCGCAAAAGAAATATCTCAGGGCATCGGAGAACTTAACGGAATACCAGATATAGATGTGATTATCATTGCGCGGGGCGGCGGTTCCCAGGAAGACCTCTGGGCATTCAATGAAGAGGTTGTGGCAAGGGCCATATACAATTCAAAAATCCCTGTTGTCTCGGCAGTGGGGCATGAAGTAGACTGGACAATTGCGGATATGGCTGCGGATTTGCGGGCGCCGACACCGTCTGCTGCCGCTGAAATGGTTATCCGCTCAAAACAGGAATTGCAAGAGAAGGTGGCTGCCGCTGCTTTTCAATTGGCATCCTGTTTAAGAAATATAATATCCGATAAAAGGGCGCTTCTTCATAGGATGGAGCGGGGTCTGATTGACCCATCCAGAAGATTAAAAGATATAAGATTAAGGCTTGGAGATATGGCGGACAGGCTTGCAACTGCAATGTCTCATTCTCTTGAGATAACTAAAAAGGATTGCCGGCGCCTTATGGATAGCCTGAATATCCTGAGCCCGTTGAATATACTCGGAAGGGGTTACAGCATCACAAGAAAGCTTCCTTCTATGGTTGTGCTGCGCGATTCAAAGGATGCGGCTGCAGGCGATGATGTAAATATAATTCTTGCAAAAGGAGAGATATACTGTAAGGTGACAACAAGACAGTAGACAGTAGATAGTAGACGGTAGATAGGGAAAACCTTCCTGTCTTTTGTTTTTCCTGTCTACTACCTACTGTCTACTATCTACTTAATTTATGGCAGAGATAAAGTT
>JACQEJ010000018.1 GCA_016200645.1 Deltaproteobacteria bacterium
CGTGTACAAAAACGACGGCTGTTTTTCCAACACAACTTTGCGAGGAAGAGCCTCGCAGAATTCTCAGTCTTTATAAGGGCTTCAAACGCTTTTATATCCATGACACCATTCTAATTTGGTGTCAGATCTTTTACAATCACCAAAGATAATAAGGGAAGTAAAAATTACAGATGTACCTGAGGACGCAATAAGACTTCAAATACCCCGGGCATGTATTTTTATTTATGATATAACTTCTAATCGCGGGGCACGACACGATTCAGAAGAAGTAGATCCAAATGAAATGGATGCTATTGTAATAGCCCCTATGTGTTCATGGATATTAGCTGAGCTTATTCGTTTTTCAGCAAAGCAACTTATTAGTATTAGTGACGCAAAAAAAATAGTTGATTCACTAATGGAACGAAGATATCCAGTTTTTGAAGAAATTGAAGGACGCATTTATCTCGATAGAAATAATTTTAAAAGTGCACAGGAATGTAGTCTACTTATTTTGTATAAATCATATCCAAGGAGAATTAATAAAGAAAAACTTGTAGATTTACTAAAACGCCATAATTTTAAATATACTGATTTGAGGTTAAAAAGATCGATGCCGTATATTGATATCGATGAGAATGGTGAAATATTATTGCGTGCTACTGGAAGAAAAAGAGTAGAAGATATTTTAAATAAACAAAAAAATTAAAGAATTTGCCGCCAGAGGCTCGGCTACGCCGAGCAAAACACCAAAAGCAAGAAAGAAGGGAAAAGGATCTGGCCTTGAAATATCAGTTTTTCCCCCTGCTCCTTAATAACCTCTACCTGCAAATCACAATAATCTGCAATCCCTTTATATTAAGCCCTGCATGAACCTTATAAATAGCCTCATCATTGCAGCAAATTGATATAATCCTAATTAGATAATATGGTATTGTATAACTGACCATACGCAGAAGAAGGACACTTAAATACTCATCGCCCCCCGATTTATGGGCGTTTTTAAAAAACGCCCATAAATGGGCAAGCTACAGGTATGTTGAGCGAAGAAACCGCAGCGACAATGCCGCAGACCGAGTTTTTACAAGGCCTGCTATTTCTCCATATCAAAATCAACCCGAATCTTGAAAAATCTCACCGTGGGTAAATTCCTTATATCCTTTACCCCGGTCTTTTGCGAAATCTCCTTGAGCGTATGCTCAACTTCTTCCATTGACTCGTCTATAAATGTAAACCAGACATTGTATTCATTATCGCGTTCATAGTTGTGGGTTACGCCGGAATATGAATTGACGACATCCACAAACTTTTTAATCTTTTCAGAAGGAACCTTCGCAGCGCACAGAGAGCTTACAAAGCCAAGCTTTCGGGGGTCATATGTAGCGCCGATACGGCGAATGATGCCTTCTTTTTTGAGATTTCCGATGCGAGTAATCACTTCTGTCTCAGAAATGCCAACATCTTTGCCGATTGCCTCATACGGTTTCGGAACAATGGGAAACTTTGTCTGGATTGTATTCAATATTTTTTTGTCTACCGCATCCATCTCGCTACTTTTCACCTGCCGCCTCCTTTCTCTTATTATGCGCGTTCTTCGCCTCTTCACTCGGCTGATAGGTGCAGAACGGCTCTTCCTGCATGTAATCGCCGGTAAAGGCATACGCGCGCGCGCGGCAGCCGCCGCACACCCGCCTGAATTCGCAGTATCCGCATCTCCCTTTGTAATCATCCCACGCACGCATCTCTTTAAATACCTTTGATGTGTCCCAAATCTTGCTGAACGGCTCTTTGCGTATATCGCCGCACTCCACATCCAGAAAGCCGCATATCTGCACCTTTCCGGTGTGAGACACGAATGCGAATGACTGGCCGCCCATGCACCCTTTGGTCATGGCGTCAAGGCCGTGGGTTTCAGGCTTTACGGTTATCCCCTTTTCTCTTTCGTGCTGTCTGAATATACGGTAATAATGCGGGGCGCAGGTGGGCTTGAACTGGATCGGCACCTTGTCCCGCATGTTGTAAAACCATGTCAGGGTTTTTTCGTATTCCTCAGGCGGTATCTCAAGATGTTTCAATTCAGAGCCCCTGCCTGTTGGGACAAGCAGGAAAGGATGATGCGCCTTTGCGCCGAGTTTGATAACCATGTCCAATATCTGCGGCAGTTCATGGAGATTGTGTTTTGTGATGGTGGTATTGACCTGAAATTCAAGGCCCACCTTTTTTGAATTTTCTATTGCCTGCATCACACTGTCAAAGGCGCCTTTGACGCGGCGGAAATTGTCGTGGCTCTCGGCAGTCAGGCCGTCGATGGAATAGCTTACCCTCTGTATGCCAACCTCTTTCATCTTTCTTGCAGTCTCTTCTGTAACAAGAAAGCCGCACGGCGCCATAACCATTCGCAAGCCCAGTTTATGCCCGTGCGCGGCAATCTCCCAGATATCATCCCGCATCATGGGCTCGCCGCCAGTGAGTATTATAATAAAACTCGGAAACGCCTTTGCCACATCGTCAAGAAACGCAAGACACTCCTCGGTCTTAAGCTCATTGGGATACGGGCCGAATCTCGCGGCAGCCCTGCAATGGATGCAATCCAGATTGCACGACCGCGTTACTTCCCACGCAATCAATTTCGGCAGCCATTTCTTTTCCGCCGCCGGTTTTCCTTCCATACCCGGAACCTGATGGGGACGGCCTTTTGGTGTTGTGTTCATAATTACCTACCTTCCTAATATCTTTGCCGCTTCCTTGGCAAAATAAGTTAATATCAAATCAGCGCCGGCCCTTTTGATGGAAATCAGAGTCTCCATCATCGCCCTTTCGCCGTCCATCCATCCGAGCTGGGCCGCGGCCTTTATCATGGCAAATTCGCCGCTCACATTGTATGCGGCAACGGGATAGTTAAACTCCTCTTTCACCCTCCGGATGATGTCCAGATACGGCAGCGCGGGTTTTACCATCACGATATCCGCGCCCTCTTCAATATCAAATTGCACTTCCTTGAGCGCCTCATCGCTGTTTGCAGGGTCCATCTGATAGCTTCTCCTGTCGCCGAACTCGGGCGTTGATTCCGCTGCCTCCCGGAACGGTCCGTAAAATGCGCTGGCGTATTTTGCCGCATAGCTCATGATCGGAATATTTTGAAAACCGTTTTCATCCAGAGCCTTCCTTATTGCTCCAACCCTCCCGTCCATCATGTCCGACGGAGCCACCATATCAGCCCCAGCCTTTGCGTGGGACAGAGCCTCTTTCGCCAGTATCTCCAGAGTTGCGTCATTATCCACATCGTTATTTTTTATTATTCCGCAATGACCGTGACTTGTGTATTCGCAGAAGCAAACATCGGTAATGACCATGAGTTCAGGCGCCTTGTTTTTTATGGCCTTGATTGCCTGCTGGATGATTCCTTTTGGATTATATGCTTCACTGCCGACTTCATCCTTGTATTCGGGTATGCCAAATAACATTATCGCTGGTATTCCAAGGCCCTTTAGCTCCTTTACTTCTCTGGCAAGGTTATCTACAGACATCTGATAATGTCCGGGCATGCTTTTTACCTCATTCTTGATGCCCCTGCCGTAAGTAACAAAGAGAGGCAAAATAAAATCGTCAACAGAGAGCGTCGTCTCTCTTACCATTTTTCTTATGGTTTCATTTTTTCGTAATCGTCTTGGACGATGTTTTGGAAAGGGCATAATTAGCTTTCTTCCTTTCTTAATCTTTTACCAAGTCTCCAGTGTATGAAAAACAAAACGGAAGGAATAACGGCAATCTTCCGCCCTCCTTCTTCAGTTTTTATAAATTACCTTCCCTGTCTTTTTCACCTGCGAAGCCAGAGAAAATTTATCGGGATTTTTATATTCCTTCCATGTAAGCCCGACAGGTTCAATGTCTTTTGGTTCCGGGAGATCAATCCTGTCCAAAACTTTCATCAGACATTTGCTCCGTTGATAGTCTCCCATTTTTGCAAAGTCATCCGATATAAAGGCAAGGTCAATATCGCTGTAAGTTGTCGCCCTCCCATCGCTATAAGATCCAAAGAGATACACGGCATCAATGGCAATATCGGACTTTAACTTCTCTATTGTCTTTTTTACAATTCCCTTTATTTGATCTTCTGTAAAGACCATGCCAACACCTCTCCTGAAAATTGAATCATTTTTAAGGCAAAGTCCTTTTTATTGCCGGGGAGTTTTTCACGCTCCACCATATACCTGCCTTTAATATAATGAAGATTCAAATCTTCAAGATTTTCCAGTGCAATCTCATCACATTGATAACCGGCCAAGTCGGCCAATCTTGCCAGATTGTGTATATACGGCGGTTCTTGATTTTGTTCCTTTTCAATGACTGCCTTGAATGCCTTTTCTGTCGCCTGTTGACAGAAAAAAGTAGCATACAAATATCTTCCCGATTGCAAAAGTTCCTTTGCCACTTCCAAATCCTCTTGCGCTATATCTATCCATTTCTGAATTTCTTTGGAAAGCTTCGCCATGTAATTTTACCTTCTCTACACCGCTACGCTACTTTCTTCTTCTCCCCTATCCCGATCTCATCATCCGTCAAATAACACGCCGGGTCGTGCATCCACTGGTCGTTATAAACCTTCACCGCACGGTATCTGAACGAGCCGCCGCAGAGTTTTATCCACTTGCAATCGGCGCAGCGGCCTTTCAAAAGCGGCACACGGTTTTTAAGCCCTTTCATCAGCGCATCCGAGGTATCCATCCATATTTCTGGAAACGGCCTCTTTCTGACATTGCCGAAGGTGTGATCCTGCCAGAACTGATCCGCATGGACATTGCCGTTAAAGTCAATGTTGCCGATGCCAACGCCGGAAGAATATGCGCCGCCGCCGTTCCACTCCATGAGTTTATAAACCTCTTCAGCCTTTTTCGGGTCAATCTCCCGGAGCTTCATATAGAGATACGGGCCGTCAACATGATTATCCACAGTGAGAATATCTTTTTTCAGGCCGCGTTTATAAAAGTCCATGGTCCTTGCAAGGATTATATCTATCGCCTTTCTGCTCTCCTCGTGGGAAAGGTCATCCTTTCTCAGATCGCTGCCTCTGCCTGCATACACGAGGTGATAGAAACATGCCCGCTGGATGCCTTCCTTCTCTATGAAGTCAAAGATGTTGTGCAGGTCTTCATAATTTCTGCGGGTAAGCGTGAGCCGCAATCCGACTTTTTGGTCAACCTCCATGCAGTTCTTGACGCCGCGCAGGGCAAGGTCAAACGCGCCTTCCATGCCTCTGAATTTATCGTTCACCTCGCCGATGCCGTCAAAGGATATGCCGACATAGCTGAAGCCTGTATTCTTAATCTGCTTTGCCATCTTCTGATCTATGAGCGTCCCGTTGGTGGAAAGCGTAAGCCTCATATTCAGGCCTCTTGCGTAATCAGCCAGTTCAAATAAATCTTTTCTCATCAGCGGCTCGCCGCCGGACAAGAGAAGCGCAGGTATCTTGAAGTCAGCCAAACTCTTAATCATGGTTCTGGCTTCACTGTTGTTCAACTCTCCCGGATAATCCTCATTGTGCGAATCCGTATAGCAATGAACGCAGTTTAAATTGCATCTCCTCGAAACGCTCCACACAACAACCGGCCGCCTCTCGCTTGCCGATTTCGGAACTTCATGCTCTATCTTCTCGGTTGCATGCGGCGTGCCGTGTCCGGCGCCCCTTTTATGTCCGTATCTGAGCGGGTCTCCGGTAGTATCCGCTCCGCAGAAAAGTTTTGTTATGTCTATCATGGTTTGTTCTCCTTTTTCTTTTTTTTCAGCTTTTTGAACTTACTTAACAATTCAACATCTGCCGCATCCCTTTTCCGATTGACAGCTTGTTTGTTACGCAATAAATCATCAAATGAAATAAACCACGCCGTTTCTCCGCCAAACATTCCCTTTACCTTTGCGGCGTAGCCTCTGTCAAACTTAATTCCGCTGATGGATGACAACAGGTCAATCCGGTTCGGCTCATATCCAAGTTGCACTACATAATCCGGCTTGATAAAATCATCTTCCGTGAGATTCAAACTTTCAAATCCAAAGTCCCTGATGGCCTTGATAAGCCTTTTTGCGTTGTCTTTTTCGCTCTCAATGAAGAAATCTATATCGCCTGTATTTCTCGGCTGCGCATGAAATGCCACTGCATATGCGCCCACAATGAGATACTTGACTTTATGCCTGTTTAACAATCTTATAAACTCTTCGAAGTCCTTTTCTACTCTCACGGTATAACCGGCCTTTGTTAAAAAAACGGATATACTGCTCCCGCATAATCTGCAATGCCGTCAGTTTTTCTTCAGGGGATTTTTTAGACCAAAACAAGATATCGTTTTTTTCCGCCTGCTGTTTTGTTATAACCCTGACAACGTTTCGCATAATTCTGGCCTCACCTGCCCTTAAAATACCCCGCAACCGCCTCAGTCAACGCCGGTATGGTATATTTCTCCGGCATAATATCGGTCTTGATGCCCAATGCCGATGCCGTGTCTTTTGTTATCGGCCCTATGGAAGCGACAACAACTGTCAATTGTCTTTTCCTGAAGCATCTTCCGAATCTCATCTGTTTTGCCTTTGGGCTTTATTGTCCGGTAGGCCGTGACCACATCTATCTTGCCGCCGAGCCTTTTTATCTCTTCCGGCAGAAGCTCTCTTGCCTTGAATGCCCGCGGAAGCAAAAATCTTTTTCCTTTTATCTTGTTTTTTCCGAGTCCCGCAATGATTGACTCTGCGCGGTATTCTTTGGGCAGGAGGTCAACCCTGATGCCCAAATCTTCTATGGCCTTTGCCGTGGCAGGGCCGATGGCGCATATCTTGACGCCTTTGAATTCCCGTATATCCTTGCCCTGTTTCCTGAGCCTTTCAATAAAATATTTTACACCATTTACGCTGGTAAATACAGCCCAATCATAATAATTTTTCCCTCTCTCCTTTGGGGAGAGGGCAGGGTGAGGGGTTGAAAGTTTCTTTATCGCCCTGTCAATATCCTTCCAATCTTTCGGCGGCACGGTCTCAATCGTGGGAAATTCTATCGGCTCTGCCCCGTATTTTTCCAGCAAAACGGAAAAATCGCTGGCCTGTTCGCGGGAGCGCGTAACAATAATTCTTTGGCCGAAGAGCGGTCTTTTATCGAACCACCGGAGTTTATCGCGGAGAGATACGACGCCGCCCACAACGGTAATTGCAGGCGCCTTGAAATTCGCAGCCTTTGCCTTTTCCGCAATATCGGCGATAGTCCCGACAACTGTTTCTTGCGCCGATGTCGTTCCCCATCGTATTAACGCAACCGGCGTGTCAGCGGGTCTGCCGTTTTCCATCAACTTCTTCATATTCGGCTCAAGATTGCCGATGCCCATGTAAAAAACCAGCGTCCCGATGCCCGTGGAAATTTTATCCCAGTAGATATTAGACTCATCTTTTGTAGGGTCTTCGTGGCCTGTGATGAATGCAACCGTCGTGGTGAAATCCCTGTGCGTAAGCGGTATGCCTGCATACGCGGCAGCGGCAACGCCTGCGGTCACGCCCGGAACCACCTCGTAATCAATCCCCGCCTGAAGAATCTCCTCAGCCTCTTCGCCGCCCCTTCCGAATATAAACGGGTCGCCCCCTTTGAGCCGCGCGATGATTTTTCCCTCCTGCGCTTTTTTGATGATGAGCTTATTTATCTCATCCTGCGGCAGGGTGTGAGCGCCGCCCATCTTGCCCACATAAAAAACCTCCGCCTTTTTTCGCGCATATTCCAAAAACTTTTTACTCGCCAGATAATCGTAAACAACGACATCCGCCTCTTTGATGCACTCCACTGCCTTGAGCGTAATAAGCCCCGGATCGCCCGGGCCTGCGCCGATGAGATAAACCTTGCCTTTATTCATTGTAATTATTATATCCTCCAGCGAATTAAAATATTGTTGATGCGGTGTTAAATAATTTTAACCTGTAAGCATCCAAAATTTCAGCCTGAAATAAAGCCAAAAAAATCGGCATATGGCAGAGGCTCATATTGAAATTTTTCAGGACAAAACAAATTTTGCAGCGCTTTTTTCCCCGACCCCAGCGCCTTCGTATTTTGCTCTGCAAGGCAGTTTTCCAGAGACTTCGTTGCAGCACGTTCAGTGGGGTCTTGGCTCAGGAAAATTTTGATTCACACTGCCGTGCTATCTGCGCTGTGGGAATGGTTTTGCCCTGAAAAATTTTAATATGAGCCTCTGAACCTCTTAAGCTGAAATTTTGGATGCTTCCTTTTAACCTAAAGAAGGCAAAAAAGGGGGAAAGGAATGCTCTCCTATAGTGAACGCTAAAAGTAAACCCCCACACCTTGACCCCCACACCAAAAATTTTGGTGTGGGGGCAAGGAAGAAAAGAAGTAACCCTGCGCCAAGAGCGCAGGACATTCCCAACAAGGTGTGGGGGTAAATAGCCGTAGTGCGGGCTTTAGCCTCGCATAATAGCGACCCTGAAGGGTCGCACTACTGAAATATGTCAACTTATTTATGCCGTTTACTATAGCTTCCCGCCTAACCTAGATCTTCTCTATATTTTTCTGCCATAAATGCGGCAATAGCGCCGTCTCCCACTGCCGTTGACACCTGTCTGAGCGACGTTGTTCTGCAGTCGCCTGCCGCAAATATGCCTTGCACGGATGTTTTCATATCCTGATCGGCTTTTATAAAACCCTTTTCATCCTTTTCAACATCAACAAAATCCGTTGTCGGATTTATGCCGACAAAAATAAAAATCCCTTCCACATCAAGCTCTCTAGTGGTATTATCTTTAAGATTCTGCACAACCGCCTTCTCAACCCCTGTCTTTCATTTTATTTCCTTCAAGACAGCGCTCCACAGAATTTCTATATTAGGAGCGGAAAGCGCCTTCTCCTGAATTATCTTTTCAGCCCTGAGCTGGTCTCGTCTGTGGGAAAGATAGACCCTGCTCGCAATCCTGGAGAGATAGACAGCCTCTTTTACGGCAGTATCGCCGCCGCCGACAACCAGAACACTCTGCCCCTTAAAAAACGGGCCGTCGCAGGTGGCGCAGTATGAAACACCTTTGCCGGTAAACTCCTTTTCTCCCGGGACCCCGAGCCTTCTCGGTTTTGCGCCGGTAGCCACAATTACCGCCTTCGTGACGAAATCCCCTTCGGATGTTTTGACAAGCTTTTCTTTGCCCTTATCATGAACAGTTAAGACTTCCGCCAGCTTGATATCAAGACCTAATCCCCTTGCATGCCCTTCAAACTTTTCCATAAGGCCTGCGCCGCTTATGGCCGGAAAGCCGGGATAATTTTCTATAATATCGCTGACTGCAATCTGACCGCCGAGCATCTCCTTTTCCAGAAGAAGCGTTTTAAGCCTTGCCCTCTGGCTATAGATGCCTGCTGTCAGGCCGGCGGGGCCGCCGCCGATTATGATTAGGTCATACATGGTAAATTCATCCTTTCCACATCCTGCACCTCAGACGATAGCTCATAGCTGATAGCTCATAGCTGATAGCAACTACTATGAGCCATGAGCTATGAGCTATCAGCTATTTCTTCTCTTTCTGCATAACCGCCTTTCTTGCCGCTGCCGCCAAAGCGCTTGAGACATTTTTACTTTTAGCAATATGCTGCACATCTTTTTCATTTAACTGGTTTAAAAGCCGCAGAGCGACCGTTAAAGGCGTCTTGGGGTTATTCACCATACCCAATTTGACGGGATATTTTTTAAGCCACTCTTTGTTGCCCCCCACCTGCCTGAGTATATCGTCTGAAATACTCCGGGAATTGACTACCTTGACAATTTCATCCTCTGTAATTCTCGGATTCTTTAACACCGTAGATGAAACAAGTTTGTTGGAATCTTTCAGAAGTATGTCTCGCGCCTCTTTATTTCCGAGCAGGGCTAACTTAATCTTTCCTGAAACATTCAGATGCTGGATCCTTTTATAAAAGCTCTCCTTCTCTGCCTCTGTCGCAATCTCTTTCTCTTCTTTCAACTCGGCGTCAACCGGAACAGCCTCTTCTTCAGGCGGCGCAGCTTCCTTTTCTATCTCCTTTATCTGTAAAGGCTCTGCTTCAACATGCGCAGGCACAACCTCTTGTTTCGGGATTATCCTTCCGACCGATATAAGAAAGGCCTCAACCCTGTCAATAACAGATTTGCCGACAGACGGATTGGTCTTAAGCGCATCCAAAAGGGATGGATTGCGCATAAGCCTGGTCTGGTTTTCCGCTATAACATTCGCCACGCCCTCAGAGGCATGAGATGAAAGAAATGACAGGGTCTCATCGTCCGTATTTCGGTTCAATGCAATCATCACCAGGATTGCCTCATCCCTCTGATGAATATCGGCAATGGCTTTTATCACGGCACGGTCTAAATCTCCGTCCAGGACGGTCAACAGTAAATGAGATGGAAGCCCTTCAAGGCTTTTCTTTGCTGCCGCGCCGACTTCACTGTCAACATCACTTAAAAGCAGAGAAAGGACCGTAACCAGATCCTTCGGCCCCATAGGGAGCAAAGCCTTTGCAGCCATAAGCCTTGTCTCTTTAGGGGTTTGTGGAGAAACAAATTTTTCCAGATTAGACGGTATATTCATAAAAATACAGGTGATTGGCGATAGGCAATAGGCTATGGGATTAGAAATTCTAATATCCAAATTACAAATTTTAAATTTAAAATTTTGAGTTTAGAATTTAGAATTTCTTTGTCTATCGCCTATCGCCTATTGCCTATTGCCTGCTTTTTTCCTCTCGCCTATAGCCTCTTGCCTCCTTCTTTTATATCCCGACATTTTCATCATCGCCTTTTATTGCTTCCTTCTCTCTTCTAATCTTGTTCACGATATTAGGTATTGTTTTCCTTAAAAATATGCCGAGAAATTTGTTGACAGGATGAGACCTTCTCAAAAATGGTATGATGGGCCTCTTTCTTGCTCCTAATCTTACCAGCTCTCCGTGAATAATATCATTTTCCGGGTCAAATCTGAGCCCTTTTTTTAGAACCGCAATGGCCCCTTTCTTATTATCTGCCTTGAGGTATACTCTGGCAAGGTTTATGTAATATTCAGCCTTGTAAAATTCCTTCTTTAATGCCCGCGTGCAAAACTCAATCCCCAGCCCTATCTCGCCCCACCGAAGCGCAGCGCACATTCCATAATAAGACATATACCTTGCGCTTTCTTTATCTTCTTTATATGCCTTTTCAAATGCCCTTGTCGCCTTTTCCAGATTGTCATTTTTAAGAAATACCAGCCCTTCTTTAAATTGCCCCTCGGAAGACTCCGTTGCCATCAAATATTCCTCTCATAAATAATTTTGAGACCCTTTAGGGTTAAAAACTCATCGCTGTCTTCAATGGTCTTGCTCTCAGGCGCAATGAAAGAGGCAAGTCCGCCGGTGGCTATTGCCTTCGGCTTTGAACCCGCCTCGCTTTTCATCTTTTCCACAATGCCGTCCACCAGCCCAATATACCCGTAGAATATCCCTGCCTGCATGCTCTCTACGGTATTCTTGCCGACAATCTTTTTTGGCTTTGCTATCTCGACCCTCGGAAGTTTTGCAGCCCTCTGAAAGAGCGCATCCATGGATATGCCGATGCCCGGGGCAATGGCGCCGCCCATGTATTCGCCTTTCTGAGACACATAGTCAAATGTGGTTGCCGTGCCGAAGTCAACAACAATAACTGCGCTTTTATACATTTCATATGCGGCAACTGCATTCACTATTCGGTCGGCTCCAACCTCCTTTGGATTGTCTGTCATAATCGGCATGCCTGTCTTTATGCCAGGGCCGACCAGGAGGGGTTTGATTTTAAAATATCTCTCCGACATCTCAAGGAATGTATCGGTAAGCGGCGGAACAACGCACGATATAATAGCGCTGTCAATGCTGCCGGCTTTGATTTGGGCAAAGTTAAAAAGGTCCATGAGAATAATACCGTATTCATCGGCAGTCCTCGCCTTTTTTGTGCCAATGCGCCAATGATGGACAAGCCTGTCCCCTTGGTAAATGCCGAGCACGATATTGGTGTTGCCTATGTCGATGACGAGAAGCATAGTAAAAACAGGTTGAGGTTAAGCATAGTAGGTTGGGTTGTGCTTTTCAACCCAACATTTTTGTTTTTGTGTTTTATTTGTTGGGTTGATGAAACCAACCCAACATACTCACTACATCTTTGCCAAATAGACAAATCCTGCCCTGCTGAGGTTTTTCAAGCCCCAGAAGCAATCTCAGCAATGTGGCCTTGCCTGAACCGAGCGGCCCTATAATGGCGGCCATTTCACCTTGATAAAATTCCGCATCAACGTCTTCAAATATCGCAGCGCCGCTGCTTGTTGCATAATAAAGCCCTTTTATCTCTATCAGTTTGGACATACGATTTTAGATTTTAAATCGTAATTCGTAAATCGTAATTCGTAAATTTCTTTACTTTCTCCTCTGTCTGCTTCCTTGACTTATTCCCCATTTTATTTTCTGATTATTCTGAAGGTCTCCTGATATATATGCTCACGCGGGCCTATTGCAACAATTTCAATTTGCCTGCTGTCTTTAATCCTGTAAATTATCCTGAAACTACTCACGCGAAAGCTCCTCAGCCCGGCAAGCTCATCCATAAGCGCCTTGCCGGAATATGGTTCTGACAGGATTGCGCTTAATGATATTTTAATCTTTTTCTTCAGATGCGGGTGCAAAGTGCGGATAAGTTTTGATATATCATCCGGAACGATGAGTTTGTATATCGGCTCTCTCATAGCCCGTAATCCTATTTAAACAACTCCTCAAGCGTATAAAGCTTTGTCTTTTTCTTTCGCAGCGATACAAGGCCTCTTTTTATTTCTTTCATAAGAGATATTTCGGACCGGACTGCCAGGGTCTCCTTCCAGCTTTCAAACTCATCAGGGCTTATCAAGACCGCTGCAGGACGGCCATTTTTTGTAATAACCACCTCTTCATCAGCCGTATGGACATCTTCTACAAGCCCGCTCAATTTCGCCTTAGCCTCTGAAAGCGATAATATTTTCATATGGACACACCTCCATTTTGGTTGACCAGAATTAAGACCATATTAGCATCAGGGTATAGGATTGTCAAATTCCATAATAATTTATTCCCCCTTAATAAAGGGGGTTAGGGGGTTGTGTTTGTCCCCCTTTTTTAAGGGGGTATTTAAAAAACTTAGAAAATAGAAATCCAGAACTCAGAAAAACTTACTGGCGAACAGAAGAAACACCCAACCGAAAACCACCATCGGTGTAGGGGAGGTCGGGACTGTACCTGTCACGATAATCGGCGCGGAGATGCCACTCGTTGTAGAGCCATGAGCCGCCGCGCAAGACACGGAGCTGATCGCTGCTTGCACCTTTTGGATTATCCCTCGGACTGCTTTTGTAATAGTTGTTATCATACCGGTCCTGACACCACTCCCATACATTACCGCTCATGTCATATAGCCCAAGTCCATTCGCCTCTTTCTGCCCTACTGGATGAGTTTTATTGCCAGAATTACCGGTATACCATGCCACACTGTCAATATTATTGCCGCCTGCATATCTTTCATTCTTACCGCCGCTTCTTGCCGCGTATTCCCATTCTGCCTCTGTGGGAAGGCGAAATCCCCCCTGCCCCCCTTTTCCAAAGGGGGATTTTAAATTAAGTTTGTTTATGTATTCCTGAACATCATTCCATGATACTTTTTCTACAGGGCAGTTGTCTCCGCAGTCTTTGAACAATGATGGGTTGTTTCCCATTATCGCCTTCCATTCCTTTTGTGTAACCTCATATTTCCCCATGTAAAAGTCGTCTACGCATACTTCGTGGACGGGTTTTTCATCACTCTCCCCATCTCCAAATGTGTTTCCCATCTGGAAACATCCTCCTTTGACGAAGACAAATTCCATGCCGGTTGCGGGGTCGGTGTAGGGCGCTCCGCCTTTGGGCTTCTTTGCCATTGCGATCTGTTCATTTGCCTTTTTTCTCATTGCCTCGTCTTCATCCGAATAGGGGTTCTTTTCAGGAAAGGAGTCAAGGAATTTGTTTAATGCGGCTATCTTTGAATCGGCATCTATGTCTCGCTTCTGGTATTCCATGACCTGATTGAAGGCGTCTTTCATGTCTTTGAGCGTCATGTTCCATGCAATCTTGTTCTTTTCTTGTTCTTTTTTCTTTTGCTCTGCCTCTTTTTCTATGTCTTCAAGGGAGAATTTGGGCTTGCCAGGCTCTTGCATCTGCAGAGGCGGCTCATCCGCAGGCAGAGGTTTGGCGGATGGCTTGGCCGGCAAATATGTCTTTGCCATGAATACAAAATCCCCGCCCTCATGTCCTGAATTCCTTATGTCGTTGTATTCCGGCACCTGGTCTGATTTGCCGGCGACTATTTCTTTTACCCTGCCGTGAAACAGCTCTTCTGCTGTGAAGTAGTTTTTATCCGCCTCTTTTAATGCCTTTAGGAATGCTGAGGCAAATATGGAATGGCCGCCTCCTCCGCTGTCTGCCACCGGCTCGTTGCCTCCGCTTGCCATAAGCGTTCTGGAGGGTCTTTCCAGCATCTTTTTTATGTATTCGCTTCTATCTCCCTTTGTTGAAAGGTCTGCTGCGGCTGCCCTGGTGAGCGTGCCTGAATAGCAGGAGTCGGATATGATGAGGATGTGATTGGATGCAATACGCTTTATGTTGTCGGTTATATCTGTCGCGCTAATCCAGTCAACAGGGTCGTCCTTTTGCGCATTTACCGGAAGCCAGTATGCCCTGTCCGCTGTCTTGTCAAATACGCCGTGGCCCGCATAGTAAATAAGAAGGTTGTCGTTTGACCCAAGTTTTTTTCTAAAGTCGTTAATGCTTGTAAGTATCTCGTTTCTGGTCGCATCAATAAGGAGTTTTGTCTCAAAGCCATATTGGCTCTTTAATATCCTCTCCACTTCTTTTGCGTCATTTATCGCTGTTTTGAGTTTTGGAAGGTTTTTGTAGTTGTTGCTGCCGATTATAAGGGCATAGTATCTCATTTCAGAAGGCACAGCAGGACTTGCTCCTCTTTTCTCTTTTATTGTAACTGACCTTTCTTCGGCATGCGCTAAAGAATAGAATATTTGGTTCAGGCTGCAAACCTGAATAAAACCGGCAAGTAAGATTGCAAAAAATAGAAAGATTTGTTTTTTTATTTTACAGCCCTCCTTCTTTTAAACCTCTTCAACCTGTAAACATCTTCCCGCTCTCTTTCTTCCAAAACCCGTGCGATGCTCTTTATGCCCTGATTGATGGACGGCATAAGAATCTCCTCAAGGGCGTTTATCCTCCGCGTATCGGCCTTTATTTCCTCCCCGACCCTCTTGAGCCGTATCTCACTGGAAGCAATGCTAACAATGGCATCCACCACCTTTTCAAAATCCTTAGCCGTCTCAATTGCCAGGAGTCCTTCTCCCAGGGGCGACATATCCCTTGCATCTATCGTTCTCACGAATGCCTTTTGCTCTATTTCAGGGATATTTATCCCCCAGACATTTTTCACCTTGATATCCAGTGATACATCCCTTTTCGACGCATAGGCGGTTGCATACAGCGCGTCCCCGAAGAATGCACCGGCCAGATGAAGTTCATAGGTTGCGTCTCTGATCTGCGCATTCAGCTTTGACCTTAATTCCATGCACTCTCCAACGCACCTGAAAAAATCCTTCATCAGGGCCTCGCGCTTGCTCCTTAAAAGCCTTGCCCCGTTTTTCAGCGCCAGAAGCTGCGTCTTGAGAAGCAGGAGATTTATTCTTGTTGGCGCAAATTTTTCCATTCCTACCTTCTATTCCGTTTCCCCGGCAGCCAACCTGCAAAGAAGAAATTATAGACAAGAAATCCAACTACCGCTGCAAGAAAGATTGCAATCAATACAAGATTCCAAGGTCTCCCGACCAACGGCAGCAGCAAGGAGGCTGTCACCGCAGCAAAAATGACCAAAATCGGAATCTCAAAAAGGTATCCTCTTTCTGAAGCCGCTATGTTAACTTTTGTTTTCATGGTTTGACTCCCTGATGATATTTTTCCACAAACTCTTCCTTTATCCTGATCAGTTCTGTCTTCGGCAGCATGGATAAAAGCTTCCAGGCCAATTGAAGCGTATCATCTATTGTTCTATCAGCGCTCCCTTGGCTGATAAATACTTTCTCAAATTCATCAGCAAATTTCAAATACCGTTTGTCCGTAGAAGTTAAGCCCTCCTCGCCGATAATCGTGGCAAGCCTTCTCGTATCTCTCCCTTTTGCATAGGATGCGTATAATTGGTCAGCCGCTCCTCTGTGATCTTCCCGCGTCTTCCCCTTGCCTATGCCGAGGTTCATGAGCCTTGAAAGCGAGGGAAGCACATCCACCGGCGGATAGACGCCTTTTCTGAAAAGCGGTCTGCTCAGGACGATCTGGCCCTCGGTGATATAACCGCTCAAATCCGCTATGGGATGGGTTATGTCGTCATCCGGCATGGTGAGGATGGGGATGAGCGTGATGGAGCCGTCCCTCCCTTTTATCCTTCCTGCCCTTTCGTAAATTGTGGCAAGGTCTGTATACATATAGCCGGGATAACCCCGCCTTCCCGGTATCTCCTCACGCGCGCTTCCAATCTCCCGCAAGGCCTCGCAATAGTTGGTCATGTCCGTAAGGATCACCAGCACATGGTGTCCCTTTTCAAACGCAAGATACTCTGCAACAGAGAGTGCGCTTCGCGGCGTGAACAGCCTTTCTATGGCAGGGTCCTCTGCCGTATTGATAAAAACCACGGTCCTCTCCATCGCCCCGCTTTCTTCAAAAGCCTTTTCAAAGAAAAAGGCCTCCCGTGAGGTAATACCCATGGCGCCGAATACAATGGAAAAACGCTCATCCCCCGCAACCTTTGCCTGCCTTACGATTTGCGCCGCAATCTCATTGGCCGGAAGCCCTGCCCCGGAAAATATCGGCAGCTTCTGTCCGCGCACCAGCGTATTGAGACCGTCTACGGTGGATATGCCGGTTTGTATGAAGTGAGCAGGCTTATCGCGCGCAGCAGGATTGATGGGCAGACCGCTTATGTCCAGTCTGGCTTCAGGTATAATCTCTGAAAGGCCGTCTATCGGCTCGCCGAGGGCATTGAAAAATCTGCCCATCATATCAAGGGATACGCCGATCCGCGCAACCTCTCCCCTGAGCCTGATCTTCGACGCGAGCGTATCAATCCCGGATGTGCCTTCCAAAACCTGCACCACGGCAAGGCCTTCCGTAATCTGAAGTATCTGGCCGCGCCTCACCTCGCCTGTGGCAAGACAGACATTCACCATCTCTCCGAGACTGCCGGCCTCCACGCCCTGAACAAATATGAGCGGGCCCTGGATGCCGGTTATGGATTGATATTCAAAGGTTAAAAGGCGCACTGAAGAGTGTGCCCGTTGTTTATTCAAATAGCTTAATCTCTCAACCGGCATAAAAGTCCATGCCTCCATAAAACCGTTTACCGCATTCGTTACTGCAAGCATCCCAATCGCTTTTATGATTCTCTGCCTTAAAACCACCTTGCCTGTGCCTTTATGTTTTTCAAAGGAGAGCCAGACCTCATAGTGGATTGAAACGCCCTGCTCGCTTAGCCGGAGGTCAACGTCAATCTCGTAAAAAATATTGAGCGGTAGGGAAATGCGCCTATGGCAACTTCCTGAAATAATCACAGTGTATTTTTACATGACAATTTTCACATTTCGGTTTTTTAGCGACACAGGTATTCCTCCCGTGCAGGATTAAAAGGGTTGTTGTCTTTGTCCATCTTTTGGGGGGAATAATCTTGCAGAGTTCATCTTCTATCCTATCGGGATCCTGAGACTCCGCAAGGCCGATGCGGTTGGCAACACGCTTTACATGGGTATCCACGGCAAGGGCATCTTTTCCAAAGGCGCTGCCAAGGACAATGTTGGCTGTTTTTCTGCCTATGCCCGGAAGGGTAATGAGCTCTTCCAGCGTATCAGGAACCTTTCCGCCAAATTCATCAACAATCTTTGTGCAACAGGCCTGGATATTTTTTGTCTTATTCCTGAAAAAATTTATGGAGCTGATATAGCCTTCCAGTTCCTTAATGTCTGTTTCTGCGAATCCTTCGGCCTTTTTATATCTTTTAAAAAGCGCCGGAGTTGTCTTGTTCACCCTTTCGTCAGTGCATTGGGCAGAGAGGATAGTTGCGACGAGCAGTTCCAGGGGAGTCTTATACCGAAGCGCAATCCCCGCATCAGGATATTCTTTCTCAAGGATGTCTAAAACCTTTTTTGCTTTCTCAGCAAGGGTCATAAAACAGCCTAATAGCCTATAAGTCTAATAGTCTAAAAGTTTCTACTTGTAGGCTTGTAGACTAACAACTTGCAGCCTGTTTTTAATAAGTTCTCTCCACCACATAATCCGCCAGAGCCATAAGAGCAGCCCTTTCAAGATTCGGCTCAAAGGTATTGAGGCAGGTCTTTGCTTTTTCAATATGCTGCCTTGCCATGCTTAAGGTATAAGCTATTCCTTTATATTTATTGATTAATCCCATCACGGCCGCAAGCTGTGAATCTTTAAGCTCGTCGCTTTCCAGCGCCATGAGTATTTCTTCCTTCTCTGCCGCTGCGGCGTTTTTAATGGTATATATCAGCGGAAGGGTCATTTTCCCTTCTCTTAAATCATTTCCAATTGCCTTGCCCAACTCTTCATTGCTTGAGGTATAGTCCAGGCAGTCATCCACCAGTTGAAATGCTATGCCGAGGTCCATGCCGTATCCGGCGAGGGCATTTTCCTTTTCCATCGGCGTCTTTCCCAGGATTGCGCCAATTTGACAGGTAGCGGATATGAGTGATGCAGTCTTGTTGGTTACTACAGCCAGATAATCCGCTTCCGTGGCCTGCGCATCGCTCCCTTTCAGGAGCTGCTGAACCTCTCCTTCTGCCATCCGGGTTGTGGTTCTCGAAAGAACCTTCAGAATATTCAAATCTCCGTCAGCTACGGTCAGGCAAAATGATTTGGAGAAAAGGAAATCGCCTACAAGGATGCTTGCCCCGCTTCCCCAGAGGGTATTTGCCGCAGCCTTGCCCCTCCGCATACCGGCGTTGTCAACCACATCGTCATGGAGCAGGGTGGCGGTATGGATAAATTCCGTAACTGCGGCAAGCGGGATATGGCGGTCTCCTTGATAACCGCACAGTTTGGCGGATAAGAGAAGAAGAGACGGCCTGAGCCGCTTGCCTCCGTTGTTCAATATATATTCGCCGACCTTTCTGATGAGGTGAACATCCGAGTCAAGGTTTTTCCTGAATTCTTGTTCCACATCTTTAAGGTCTTGCCTTATTATGTCATAGGCCTCTTGAATACGCATATTCAGTTATCAGTTACCAGTTGTCAGTTGTCGGTTATCAGTTTTTGTTTCTACTGATCACTGTTCACTGATAACTGTTCACTGTTTTAAATATCCCTCCGCGCATTTTTTTGCGATGTCTCTTACCCTCGCTATAAATCTTGTCCTCTCGGCCACGCTTATTGCGCCTCTGGCGTCCAGGAGATTGAAGGTATGGGAGCTTTTCAGGCAGTAATCATAAGCCGGAAGCGTCAGTCCTTTTTCCAGAAGCCTCATGGCCTCCTTTTCATACATATCAAAAAGCTGAAACAGCATGGCGGTATCGGCTTCCTGAAAATTATAAAAAGAATGTTCAACCTCATCCCTGAAGTGGACATCGCCGTAGATAACCCCCTTTGTCCATTCTATATCAAAGATGCTGTCAACGCCCTGGAGATACATGGCAATCCTTTCAAGTCCGTAGGTAAGCTCCCCTGAAACAGGTTTAAGCTCTATGCCGCCTGCCTGCTGAAAATAAGTGAACTGCGTTATCTCCATGCCGTTCAGCCATACCTCCCAGCCAAGCCCCCACGCGCCGAGCGTGGGCGATTCCCAGTCATCTTCAACAAATCGTATGTCATGTTTCAGCGGGTTTATGCCGAGCTTTTTTAGGCTCTTGAGATAAATTTCCTGAATATCGTCAGGCGATGGCTTCAGGATTACCTGAAACTGGTAATAATGCTGAAGCCTGTTCGGATTCTCGCCGTAACGACCATCCGTAGGGCGCCTTGAAGGCTCCACATACGCAACCTTCCACGGATCCGGCCCAAGAACTCTTAAAAATGTGGCAGGATTGAATGTTCCTGCGCCTTTTTCCATATCATAGGGCTGATAAATTATACACCCTTGTTTTGCCCAGTATTTTTGCAGATTCATTATGATGTCTTGGAAATACATATTGCTCCCGCATAACAGGCTATAGGCAATAGGCTATAGGATTAGAAATTCTAATATCCAAATTACAAATTTTAAATTTAAAATTTTGAGTTTAGAATTTAGAATTTCTTTGTCTATCGCCCCTCGCCCATTGCCTGTATTTTATTCAAAAACCTCTTGCTCTTCAACTCCTTGCCCAGTTGATACCTTATAAAATCTCCAATAATCCTTTCAGATTCTTCAGCTGCCCAGTCCGGCATAGCTATTCTATCCATCTTGTCAAGGGCGCTTTTCGCCGCCAGCATCAAGAATTTTATTGTTCCCTGAGAAACCGGTATCAAAGATTTTTCGCGTCCATTGCAACGGGGGCATAGTATACCACTTCTGGCAGAAGAAAAAAATAATTTTGTGTCTGGCAGGGGCGCATGGGCATGCGCCCCTGCCTCTGCCATGACATTATTTTTGCATACGACGCACACATCAAGATGAGGATGATACCCCAAAATGGATAACAGTCGCATCTCAAAAATTCTTACTGCAGTTTTTATGTTCGTCCCGCGATCAAGCATGATAAGAAATTTCAGGAGCAGTTCAAAGACCTTTTCATTTTTTTGATACTCCGGCGTCATTTCACTCAGCAGTTCAAGACAATAACTGCCAAAGGCAAGCTTGTGAATATCGAAGAGAAGGTTATCGAATCTTCCGACCACATCGGCCTGCTCAAGCATTACAAGATCTCTTCCCTGTTTCTGGAAAAATAACAGCCGTATATGCGAAAACGGCTCCAGATTATTCACAAATCTCTTTTTGCTCCGTTTGGCGCCTTTTGCAATGCCTTTGAGCTTTCCGAATTCGAGGGTGTAGAATGTTACTATCCTATCGGATTCCCCGTAGTCTATTGAGCCAAGGACAATAGCCTCTGTGGTGAAATAACCTGTCATGATTTATCACAAGCGTCATGGGCAAGGCATGCCTTGCCCATGCCTATGTCTTCTTTTACAGAAACGATGATGCAATAAACATCCCTGTCAGGATAATCAGTATGACCGCTGTTACCCATGCGATCACATTGAATGTCTTCGTATTGATATAATTGCCCATCAAGTTCTTCTTGTTTATTAAAAACAGCATGAAGATTAGCACCGGCGGCAGCATGATGCCGTTGACTACCTGTGAAACCCGCATAATGGCTATCAGCGGGGCTTTTGGTATAAGAACTATGAGAGCGCCGATGGATATTAAAATCGTATAAAGCCACATAAACTGCGGCGCATCCTTGAAATTCTTGCTCACCCCCGCCTCCCAGCCCATCCCCTCGCAGATATAATATGCTGTGGCGAGCGGCAGAATAGACGCGGCAAAGAGAGAGGCATTGGCAAGCCCGATGGCAAATAATACCGATGCATATTTGCCTGCAATGGGGGCAAGCGATGCGGCTGCCTCCTCAGCGCTGGTTATCTGGATGCCGGCCTTAAACAATGTGGCGCCGCAGGCAACGATAATAAAAAAAGCGACAATGTCTGTTAAAAAGCATCCCACGATTACATCTATCCTGGAGGCCCAGTAATCTTCTTTTCTTATCCCCTTTTCAACAATGGACGACTGCAGATAGAATTGCATCCACGGGGCAATGGTAGTTCCCACGACGCCGATTAGTGTTACCAAGTAGTCGTTGTTAAACTGAAAAGTCGGTTTTATGGTCTGGATTGCCACCTGAGACCAGTCGGGCCTTGCCAGAAAGGCCGCGGGTATATAGACAAAATAGACAACACATACGGCCAGAAAAACCTTTTCAACCACATGGTAGGTTCCCTTGACCACCAGCAGCCAGACAAACAGGGCGCTTATTGGAACCGATATATATTTATTGACGCCGAACAGCTCATTGCTTGCCGCCCATCCGGCAAATTCCGCTGCGGTATTGCCCAGATCGGTTATAAATAGAAACAGCATAAGCCAGAAGGTCGCCTTTACGCCGTAGTTTTCTCTGATGAGTTCGGCAAGCCCTTTGCCGGTCACCGCCCCCATGCGCGCGGACATCTCCTGAACCACAATGAGCGCCAGGGTAATAGGGATGAGCGTCCAGAGAAGGGAGTAGCCAAAATGGGCGCCTGCTATGGAGTAGGTGGCAATGCCTCCTGCGTCATTATCCACATTGGCGGTTATGATGCCGGGCCCGATGACCGAGAGGATAAATAGAATCTTTTTCCATCTCACGGTTTTCTTCCCTTTCTCTTCGCGGCAGGGGGAAGGATTCTGTCGATAATATCATCAACGGTTACGATGCCGAGCATGCCGCCTTCCGCATTGACAACAGGGATAGCGACAAGGTTATATTTGGAAATAATTCCTGCAACCTCCGTCTCATCGGTTTCTGGCCGCACCGTCTTTATCTTGGTCGCCATGATATCTGACAGCCTTGAATCATGGCCGGTGAGAAGCAGCTCTCGCAGGGTCACAACTCCAAGGAGCTTATCTTCCTTATCCGTGATGTAAATATAGTAAACCGTCTCCACTTCCGAGGCGGTCTGTTTAAACCGCTCTATAGCCTCCCTTACGGTTATATCCGGCGGGCAGGTAATAAATTCGTTGGTCATAAGGCCGCCTGCAGTGTCTTCTTCGTGCCCGAGAAGCTCCTGAATATCCTGGGCCTCCTCTTTTTCTATCTGTTCCAGTATCTCCTTTGCCTTTTCCGCAGGCAGATCGCTTAAGACATCGGCGGCCTCGTCCGGAGGCATCTCTTCTATAATATCCGCCGCCTCGCTTGTATTCATCTCTTGTATGATATCCACCTGGGTTTCCGGCTTCAGCTCTGAAAGCGCCTCTGCCGCCACCCCCACATCAAGGTTTTTAAATAAGGCAGCGCCCTCGTTATGGGACACATTGCTTATGATTTCCGCTATGTCTGCGGGATGGAGGGCTGAGACCATCTGTCTGGGGACGGTCAACGATATGGCCGTAAGTTTCGGCGCAAGGAGCTGTATATAATTCCAGCTTATGAGATAATAGGGAAGTTGTATCCTGAACATCCTGAGAAAATCCTCGCCGCCTCGCTCCACACCGAGCCGCCTCAGTATTCCTCTTACGCCAACATCAACTGCAATCAATACCGCGTCAGAATAATACCCTTCCATCTTTATATCATTGACCCGTACAACCTTTGCGCCGTTGGCATCCACAATCTGCTTATCCAGAATGTCTCTTCCGGCAAGCAGGTCATCCTCTGTCATTTCATAGGGCGCAAGCGATTCGTTGTATATGATTGCGGAGATTATCCGTTTATTGAAGATATTCAGGCCCTTCCACGGGAGTTTGTATAACTTCTTCTTCCGTTCAATGACAAGGGAATCCACTTTGGGAAGCAGCTCTCCCTTGATAACAATAAAGTCTCTTACCCTGCCAAGCTCCTCGCCTTTCGGGTCGAGGACAGGTTTTTTTATCATTTCGCTTACAAATACATCGCCGACAAAGGTCATATAGCAATCCTTTCATCAGGGCATGGCAGCGCATTTGCCTGATGAGTCAATTTTGAAATTAGCATATACCAAAAGATTAAGTCAACAAATTTGGGATACCCCCAAAATCAAAGTCTATTTTTGGGGGATGCTGACGGGGGTTGCCGTTTTTAAAAAGTTGTGCTACCTTTGAGGCAGAAAAATATATGGCAAAGGCACGGGCGCATCTTATCGTAGAAGGCGTTGTTCAAGGGGTCTTCTTCAGGGCAAATACAAAGGAGCAAGCAGATAGAAAAGGTGTATATGGCTGGGCCAAAAACAGGCCTGACGGCACAGTAGAAGCTGTATTGGAAGGAGAAGAAGAATCGGTAAAAAAACTTATTGAATGGTGTTATCATGGCCCTCCTGGGGCAGTTGTCAAAAATGTAAATATAGAGTGGCAGGTGTATGAAGGAAAATTTAAAAACTTTACAGTTATAAGGGGGTTGTAAATGGAAAAAACAGGCTATAGGCTATGGGCTATGGGCTATAGGATTAGAAATCCTAATATCCAAATTACAAATTTTAAATTTAAAATTTTGAGTTTCGAATTTAGAATTTCTTTGCCTATCGCCTATTGCCTCTTTCTTGCCTCTTGCCTGTTTTTTATAGGTTGCGCTTCTACAAAAGGGCATGTAACCCTGATGCCGATGCCCGCTGCATCGCCTGAATACAATATTTCCGGCCGAAAGATAACCTTCAGCAATAAGGATGTGAAGATAAGCCTCCTTCCCTTAAAACCATCGGAAGTCAAAAAGATGCTCGCCGGGAAAGATGCAAATAACCCTCTGGCAGAAATACTGGCTGCGCCGCAATATCTTGTATTCCGGCTGGATATGGAAAATTCCTCAAAGGCAAAGATAATGTATAATCCTGCGCTTACCACCTTATTTGACAATACTATGGGTGTGCACAAGCCATTGGATTATACGGATATGTACTCACTCGTTGAAAGTTCGCCTACCCCTGAATCTAGGCTGAATAAAATGAAAGGGATGTTTTATGACCTTACCACGACTTTGGAACCGGGGCAGAGGTCGTCGCGGCTTCTCCTTTTTTCGGGTATGGATGAGGAGGCAAGCGAAATAACAATAACCATGAAGGAGATTTATATCGGCACATCGGCTATTGCGGTATCATTTGGGTTCAGGACTCAGAAAGAAAATGAATGACCTGTCCTGTTTGCCAGTTGACAGGTTTCAAAGAAAAGAGCTATTATGGCAATAATTTTCGGTTATCAAAAGAAACCGCGTCTGCGTTCGCCCGGCAGCAGATAACCGAAAACAGGGGGTGTCTGATGCAAAAAATAAAACACCTGTTTTTCATTTTTTCCCTCACTCTTGTTTTTGCCTCTCCTGCATGGAGCGTTGATTTTAACTGTCCTGGTGGTGGGTGGGTGTTGACATCAAGCACTTCTTATAATGCTCCTAGTTGTGTATATCCTAACGCTTATATGATCTATTGCACAGTTACATCAGGTGGCACACAAATTCAATATACTGAAGCTTCATGCACTTATTGCAGCACACCAAACCAATGTGATCAGGTATGTGGAAGTTGTCCGTCTGGAGACCCTTGTGGTGTTGGCGGGAGCAACTGCCAGTATACCTATATAAAAGGACAAAGTAACTACGAATGGCAATGTCCGCAGCCCCCACCCCCAACCGACTGCATAGGCCGGTGCTGTCCCACCACCACCCCCTTTGGCTCATCAGGGAATTATGTGTCCGGCAATCTCTATCACGACCAGACCCTGTTCCAGGCTCCGAATTCCAAACTCCCCTCTGACTTCACTATCGCCTACAACTCATTGGACACCTACACCGGCCCCCTGGGAAAAGGGTGGACGCACACCTACAATATAAACATAACCAAAGAGAGCAATAACAGCTTAACCCTTATGAAACAAGACGGCAAAAGGGTCGGTTTCACGTCCAGCGGAGCAGCATATTATTCGGACGTCAAGACAGGCGAACACTCCACAATAATCAAGAACACAGACTCTACATACACCCTTACCGCCAAAGACGGCACAGTCTACACCTTCAACACAAAAGGCAAACTCACAAGCATAAAAGACAGAAACAACAACACAACCACC
>JACQEJ010000019.1 GCA_016200645.1 Deltaproteobacteria bacterium
AGACATGGAAGGGAGCATAGCCGTTGCAACTGCGATAACAAACACGCCCATAGGAAGTTCCACTACCCTGTCAGCATAATACAGGTAAGAGATGCTCCCCTCTTTAAGCCCTGAGGCAAACCTGCTGGTAATAAGGATGTTTATCTGATCTACGCCGGTGGCAAGGGCAGCCGGCAGCATGAGAAAGACTATCTTTTTTATTGCAGGGTCTTTAAAATTAAAGTCAAGGCCGGGAAACATATCATATCTTTTAAGATACGGGAGCTGGTAAAGAAACTGAAGGGCGCCGCCAAAAACCACCCCAAATGCCAGGGCATAGACAGGCTCTTTAAAGAATGGAATAAGGAAAATGGTTGAACCTATTATAGAGAGATTAAACCAAAGAGGCGACAGCGCCGGGGCTGTAAAGTGTTTTAACGAATTGAGAATCCCCATCCCCAATGCAACAAGACATATAAAAAAGAGAAAAGGGAACATCCATCTGGTCAAAGATATTGTCGTGGCCAGTTTGTTAGGTATGTTTGCAAAGCCAGGCGCCGTGATCTCCACTATCTGCTGTGAAAATATAATGCCCGCTATCGTAAGCGCCGCTAATATAATAGTGAAGAATGTAAATGCCCTGGAGGCTAATGCCTTTGCCCTGTCTCTGGAGCTTAGGGTAAGCTCTTCTGTGAATACAGGAATAAAGGATACAGTCAATGCGCCTTCACCCACAAGCCTTCTGAAAAAATTGGGAATCCTGTATGCAATGAAAAAGACATCCGCAGAAGCGCCTGCCCCGAAATATGCGGCGATAACCGCGTCTCTGATGTATCCGAGGATGCGGCTCAAAAATGTGGCCCCTCCCACAATAGAGGCTGCCTTTGTTATATTTTTGGTTTCTGACATAAAATTCTTGACAATGATGCGCTAATAGTTTAACAATATATGCTGACTTTGAACGGAGGATTACATGGCAACCCATAAATCAGCAATCAAAAGAAACAGGCAAAATCTCAAGCGCAGGGCCCGCAATATAGCGGTAGAATCCGCCATAAAAACTGCGATAAGGCATGTGAAGGAAAATATAACAAAAGGCGATAAAGAAAATGCCGCGGCCTCGCTGGCAAAGGCTGTAAGGCTCCTGGATAAGGCAGTATCCAAAGGAACCCTTCACCGCAATAATGCTTCAAGGAAAATATCACGCCTGAGCCTGGCAGTAAATACCGTTGCGCCTAAATAAAGCAGCAGGGCAGGTTTCAAACCTGCCCCTGCTTTGAACATAATTCAAGCAAAAGCTTCCCCATCACCATACGCGGAGATTGCCTTCCGGATTTCAAGGCTATATCCGCATTATGAAGCTTTTGAAAAATTCGTGTTAATCCTTCCTCGCTAAAGGCCTTCCCCTGTTTTAGATACCCGTCAAGGTAGATGGGAAATACCCCCAGCGCAGAAGCAATGGCGCTGATTGCCAATCCGTTTTTTTTGAGGGCCTTTGCCCTCCAGATGATGCGAAACTGCCGCGCTATCATGCCCAATATCTTCACAGGCTCTTCTCCCTGCTCCATTAACTTTTTAAGATTTATCATCCCTTCCCGTAAGCTTCTCCTGCCGATGGAATCTGCCAGGTCGAATACGGTATCTATCCTGCCGTGGGTAACAGCCGTCTCTACATCCTTTTTTTCTATACAATCTCTCTCGCCAACAAAGAGAACCAGCTTTTCCATCTCTTGTTTTATATCCATCAATTCATTGCCGGCTGTTTCTAAAAAGATGCCGACAGCAGCATCAGTAATTTTTTTCCCCTGCCTTTGCGCCTCTTTTTTAACCCATACAGGAAGCTCCGCATCCGAGGGCGGCTTAAAATGAAACAGGCAATGAGCCTTTTCCAGTTCAGAGAATAAAGACAGCCTTTTATCAACCTTGCCTGAGGATGCAATCAAGACAAGGCAGGTGTGCCTGGCCGGGTCTTTCATGTATGAGAGAAGCGTCTCTTGCTGCGATTTGTAAAGTGTTTCCGCCCTGTTCACAAGAATAAGTCTTTTCTGAGACATCACCGGAAAGGTCTGGGCTATGGAAATAATATCTTCGGCATCCGCCTCCTTTGCGTCAAATGCATGATAATTCATATCCTTAAAAGAGGAAGACAATGCCTTTGCTTTTATATCATGGATAGCTTCCTCCATCAGATAGCTATCGCCATAAAAACAGCAGACCGGAAGCAGCGGGTTGCCTTTTTTCAGCCCTTCAATAATTTTCGAGCCATCCTGCGGCATTAAAAATCCTCCAGCATCCTCTCCTTGATAAGCCTTGCCGTATCCTTAGCCATCTTCTTCATCGCATCCAGCTCTGCTGTTTTGGTTGCATTTACATCATTGGTGTTTACCTTGAAGTCCTCATAATCTGTTATGTTTTTATCCTCCCATAAAATCTTTCCATCGCTTTTTCTCACAAGGCTTATCTCCAGTTTAATCGTAAGCCTGTATTCCTGAATCACATCGGTTTTATTAAATGAAACAGGGGTTAAATCATAGCCTGTTATAGCTCCGCTGAGTACTGCCTCGGCATCCTCCTCAACAACCTTTACTATCCCGCTCTTCACAAACTCATCAACCAATGCAGTTGTAATAATGGTTTCCACATCAGGCTTTTGCACCTGATTTTTAAAAAACGGAATAGAGATAGTTGTTACACTGCCTGGCATACTGCCGCCTTTTCCGGCTATGTGATAGCCGCAGCCGTAAAGAACAATGAACAGTAGGCAAAAAACAGTGAACAGTGAACAGTGAACAGTGAACAGTTTTAATTTATTGATAACTGATAACTGATAACTGACTTCCGATTCCTGCATACTGCATACTGCATACTGCATACTTCTTCTGACTCCTGACTTATGACCTTCATGCCGTCGCTGCTCCCGCGATATAAGCTGTCTTAACACAACATTCTGATTAACAATTATACTCCCTATAACTTATGGATTTGCAAATTATACTTTTTATAGTATTGGTAGGCAAGAAGAAAGAAGTTTACCCCGAACAATTTTCTTGATTCGGGCATACCGTTTTTTTATCCGAAAAAAGATTATCACAGGATGTATATCGGCGAAATTATCAAGCGCCTTGCAAAGTAAAGACTTCTCATGGCGGCAGTGGAGATGCGCTCTCTTTGAATTTTTTAAGAACATCCAGAAGATAATCAATATCCTTTTCCGTGTGCGCGGCGGAAATCTGGAACCGTATCTCTTCATCCCTTTTGGGGACAATAGGAAAATTGAGGCCGGTAACCAGGATGCCGTTATCAAAAAGGTATCTGACCATCTGAGAAGTCTTTTGCGTATCCCTTACCATGAGCGGAACAATGGGATGGCCGCCTGCAATCGTCTCATACCCGATCTGTTTAAATCCTGTGCGTAAGCGGGCGGCGAGATTTCTTATCTTTTTGAGAAGTTTTATCCCCTCAGGGCTGTCAAGGATTTCAAGGGATTTGAGCGCTGCCGCTGCCTCGGCAGGGGTAATGGGATTGGAATAGATGTAAAACGGCGCCATCTCCCTGATATAGCTTATCACTGTATAGCTTGATACCGCATAACCGCCATTTACCCCCAGCGCCTTTCCCAGAGTTGCAACGAGGATATCTGCTTTTACATTCGTATATTCTTCAACCCCCCTCCCTGTCTTGCCAAAGGCGCCAACACCGTGGGAATCGTCAACAATAGTGATGACCCCTTCTTCATATCCTGATTCATATCTTTTACAGATTTCTACAATCCTGTCTAACGGCGCATAATCTCCCCTCATGCTGAAGATGCCGTCAGTAACCACAATTGCCCTTTTCGTTTGGCCGGCATTCTCCCTGAGGATGCGCTCCAGTTCCGTCATATCCAGATGGCGATAGATAGCTTTTTGAGAATGCCGCGAGAGCCTGATGGCGTTGATAATGCAGTTGTGGTTCAGCTCATCGCTCACCACAAGAGTGTTTTCAGTAATGAACTGGGGCAGCGCTCCCATAACCGTTGAATAGGCGGAATTAAAGACCATAGCCGCCTCTCTCGCATGAAAGCGAGCCAGGCTCTTCTCCAGCGCCTGATGAGGCTCATAAGTGCCGCTGATAAAACGGACAGCGCCGGGGCCTGCGCCGAATCTTCTCGATGCCTCTTCCTCTGCCTTTATGACATCTTTATTTAAGGAGAGGCCAAGATATGAATTGGAGTTCATGCGCAAAAATTCTTTTTCCCCCTGGCCAGCCAAGAGATAGCGGGGGCCGTAGCCATCCTTTGCATCCCTTATGCCGGCGATAACCTTTTCCTCGCCTTTGAGCGCGTTTTTTGTCCTCAAGTCATTGAGTTTTTCGGTTATTGCTTTTTCTAATCGGTTGAGAGACATATATCATCTCCTTTCAAAACAGGCGGAAGCAACAGGTGAGCATTTCAGCGTAAATGAGAGAGCTTTTCCAGCATCTCCTTTGTCATTGCGGCCAAATCGTATTCAGGTCTCCAAGCCCATTCCATGCGAGCTGCGCTGTCATCCATACGATGCGGCCATGAATCTGCGATGGCCTGCCGCGCCGGATCCACTTGGAAGGTCATGGTGAAATCAGGGATATGCTTCTTTATCGCATGATAGAGTTCTTCAGGCGAAAAGCTCATGGCAGCGACATTAAATGCATTCCTGTGCATAAGCCGCGCAGGATCCGCCTCCATCAGTTCCACGGCAGCCCTGATGGCATCCGGCATATACATCATATCAAGCCGCGTCCCCTCTTTCAGGAAGCATTCGTATTTTTTATGCTTGGCCGCGGCATAAAATATCTCAACCGCATAATCAGTTGTGCCGCCTTTAGGTATGGTTTTATATGAAATCAAACCTGGAAACCGCAGGCCCCTTGCATCAACGTGAAACCTGCGGAAATAATAATCGCACAAGAGCTCGCCGGTCACTTTTGTGATTCCATATATAGTGGTCGGACGCTGGATCGTATCCTGGGGCGTGTTGTCGGCAGGGGTAGACGGGCCGAATGCGCCGATGGAACTGGGGAAAAAGAGAGAGCATGTGAATTTGCGGGCTGCCTCCAGCATATTCCGGAGGCCGTTCATATTCACATCCCATGCAAGCTGCGGGTCTTTTTCAGCAGAGGCTGAAAGGAGCGCAGCCAGATGATAGATGGCATCAATGCGGTATTCTGTTATTATTTTTTCAACAGCGACAGAATCCCTTGCATCAAGGACGCAGAAAGGCCCGCCTGCAAGGAGCTCCCTGTCAGGCTGTGTTTTATGCCATGCCGCTATAACATTTTCAGGGCCGTATTTTTTCCGCAATGCAGGAACGAGTTCAGACCCTATCTGCCCGGTTGCGCCGGTGACAAGTATTCGGTTCATGGTTTATTGTATAGATGTATAGATTAATGAAGGGCTTTCTTTTCTTCACCCGCCGTTATAAGCAGAAGCCCGCTCTTTGCTTTCAGTTTTTTACCACAATACCAGAAAACGCACCAATAAAAAAAAGGCTCTGTCATTCAGCGCTTCCCTTGAGCGGCGGACTTCAGCCTTATTACAACTATCTCAGCCGTAGTTCCTGTCCTTATCGGCGGACCGACGGCGCCTAATCCGGAAGTGATATAAATGGAAAAATCGCCTTCCCTGTGAAGTCCGTAGTCATACCCTCTGTAGAGAAATTCCGCAAGATATACAAAAGGGACCATCTGCCCCCTGTGGGTGTGTCCGGAAAGCTGCAGGTTAATTCCCAGCTCTCTGGCAGCGGTAAAGTCCAGATCAGGACTCCAGTATGTCTTTGTCTGATATTCTTCAACGGTCATGCTTCTCTGCTCTATATTTGTCGGCGTGTGATAGAGAAGTATGGAGGGCGTGCCCTTTTTGAACTCTTTCCGGGATTGGATTATCCTCTTCACATCCCTCTGCGCGCCGAATTCAGGGAAATCAACACCCACTATCTGCACACCGTCTATCTGAACCACCTCATCGCGCAGAACCCTTATTTTTGTCTTTGCAAGCGCGGATATGACAGCATCCATCCCTATATAGTTTTCGTGATTGCCGTTTACATAAAATATCCCGTCTCCGGCCTCAAGCTCATTGAGCGGCCCGACAAATGAATTAAGATCGCCCGCGCTTATGCTGTCAAACAAATCTCCGGTTATAAATATTACGTCCGGATGAAACGAGTTGATGGTTCCGGCGATGCCGCTGAAATATCGTGGTGTGTATATCGCTCCCAGGTGGGCATCCGAGATATGGATGATGGTCTTATGCAGCCAGCTTTCAGGAAGTCCAGGTATCTTGACCTCTACTTTTGTTATCTTCGGATGAAACGCATTCCATACGCCGTAGGCGGAAAATAAAAAGGCAGCCGCAAAAAGCGCAGAGGCGACCGGGCGCATTGGCGGGGTTCTTCCGGCAACCCAAAAGGCCGGCGCTATAAGCCAGCAGAGCGCTGCAGCCAGGAGCAGGTATATCGCAAATCCGCTCCAGAAAGCGGAAAGCGCATACAATGCCCTGGTAAACGGATTTATATGCGCGCGGATAAGTATTGCCGAGATCATAAAGCTTACGGACAGAAAAGATGCGGTTATGAAAAAGGCATTTTTAAGGCACGGGCTTGTGACGGCAAAAAAGCGGACCACCGAATAATACAGAAAGAGGTGGATTCCAAAAAAAAATATTAATATGGCGAAGAGTCTTTGATACATACAGTCGGATAACTGCCATAACTCGCCGTAAGCCCTGCCTTGCAGGCAGGGTTCTTCACTCTTTATTTTTTGACCGAATTATAAATGTTTTAGAAACCACTCGCCGGTAAGCCTTGCCACATCTTCCAGCGCCCCCGGCTCTTCAAAGAGATGGGTTGCGCCTTTTACAATCTCAAGCCTTTTTTCGCCCTTTATCTTTTTAAAAGCCTCTTCATTCAATTTAATGACCGTGTAATCCCTTCCGCCGACAATAAGTAATGTGGGCGCCTTCACCTTCGGCAGGCTCTCCATAGCCAAATCAGGCCTTCCGCCTCTTGAAGCCACCGCATAGACCTCAGGTCCTGAGGCTGCGGCAATCAGGGCCGCTGCCGCGCCTGTGCTTGCCCCAAAATAGCCTATCTTGAATTTCTTTAGGGCAGGGTCCTTCTTTATCCAATCCGTGACCTTAACCAGGCGCTCTGCCAGCAGCGGGATATTGAATCTATACTCTGTAGTGCGCATATCAATTGTTTCCTCTTCTGCGGTCAAAAGATCAAAGAGGAGGGTTCCGAGATTTTTTTCGTTTAAAACCTTTGCCACATGCCTGTTTCTTGCGCTGAAGCGGCTGCTGCCGCTTCCGTGAGCAAATACTACGATTGCCTTTGCATTCTCAGGGACCTCCAGGTTCCCCCCAAGACTTGCTCCATTTATCGGGATTAAAACCTCCTTGCTTATCATGTCGCCGCCTCCTGAAAGTCCGGTTCCAAACCCTCCTGGGTTTCACGAACCGACGTATGAAATTCCCTGCATAGATGCATCATCTTCCTGATTATTTCATATCTTGACACTCTGCCAAGCATCCCGTCACCGATAAACGCTATTGTAAAATAAGTATAGCACACATGGAGGATATATGCCCTTGATTGACTTTCCACCAACCTCCCCACGTCAAAACTTTTGGTATAGGGATAAAATAACCCCTTGACCCCTGGCAGATTATCTGCTTTGTTAAAGGTAATATGCTCTGGATACTCTTTGCCTTTATTACCGCCTTTTCCCTATCAACCGCCGACGCCCTGAGCAAGAGGGCGATGCAAAAAAGCGATGAATATGTAATTGCATGGGTAAGGGAAGGGTATGCCCTCCCCTTTATTGCAATAGCGCTCTTTTTTATCCCTATACCCAATTTAGATAAGACATTCTGGCTTTCTGTTCTCATCCTTCTGCCGCTGGAAATTACTGCGCTCATCCTCTATGTAAAGGCGATAAAGACCTCTCCGTTATCGCTCACCATACCGTTCATGGCCTTGAGCCCTGTATTTATAACCGTTATTGCATTTTTTCTGCTTGGGGAATGGCCTGACAAATCAGGGATTATCGGCATATTCTTTATCACCATCGGCGCATATCTCTTAAATGTAAAGGCCGGCAGCAGCGGCATTTTGGGACCCATAAAGGCAATTGCAAGGGAAAAAGGTTCTGTTCTGATGATTATCGTTGCCGTTATATATAGTATTACATCCACCATCGGCAAAATCGCTGTCCAGCATTCAAGCCCGATATTTTTTGGGTTCTTTTATCCGTTGCTGCTGACCATTGTCCTATCTATGGTTGTAGGCGTTAGAGGAACCTTGCATCAGGTGGTATCCAGACCGGCAACCTTTTTATTCATCGGCATATTCACTGCAATAATGATTTTATCCCATTTTCTGGCCATAAGCATGGCTGATGTTGCCTATGTAATATCCGTCAAAAGGACAAGCCTTGTCTTCAGCGTGCTTTACGGATGGATTGTGTTCAAGGAAGTAAATATCAGGGAAAGATTGCTGGGAAGCGTTCTGATGCTATGCGGCATAATTTCTATAACGGTGTTTTGATAGAGACGGTAATGATCGGGACGTAAAATCATCTGCTCGCCGTCAATGGTGAAGAAATCTTCGGTTCAGTCTGTGCTTCAATCTGTTCATTTTTTCTCCCCCTTAAAAGTCCTGTCAAAAAAGGCATTGTGAACTGTCTTGCCGTCAAGCAGTAATATCACTCGTAGTACCCTCTATCTTTTTCCACTTTCTTATTCTTCCATCCGATTGTATCTCTGTATGAACAGGATTATTGATCGTTTCTTCAATCCACTCCATTTTTATTGCCGCGCGATCAGCTCTTTGTCTCGTATAAAGAAAATATTGAGTAAATTTCATTTGCGTCCTTTATTAACCTACGATGGTTTGTTGGGTTTCGCAAAAATCAACCAAACCTACATGGCTCACGGCGCCCAACGCAAAGCTAACCGACGTGCAGTTTTTTAGCGCGTCCGGTTGAGCGCTTTCTTAGTCCGATGGTCTTCTGTGCAAGATTAATTAGAGAGCGGAGGGCCTCATTCACTGATTCTTCAGTCGGGAATGCTTTAGCCACATCAGGACTAAGAAGCACCAAGTTGGTTCCCTTTTGGTAAGATGCAAAATACTTGCCCCGGACACCCGGCCCAAGGTCTTCACGGTTATACACCGGGCGTAACTCTTCCGATTTAGCCTTCTTCATAGATTCTCCTTTCCTTGCGGTCCATAAGACGCGCACTTATAATCCTTGTCTTTTCTCCGCGGTCAGTATGTGAAACAACGAGCAGACGGTTTTGTTTTGACAGCCCAAAAGTAAGATACCGCTCTTCATTCTTGGAATGGTCGGGGTCTGCAAAGGTCATAGCCAAACGGTCTCCAAAAACCGTTGATGCCTCCTGAAACGTGATGTCATGCTTTCGCTCATTTGCAGCAGACTTTTTTGGATCCCACTCGAATTCCATTCCTACCGCCCGTTAATCATTTGTGGATATTATATCAGAAAATGGCTGACTAATTGCATCTAAAACTTTAACCATCCCCTTTAAATAAATCTGATAATCATATAAAAGGCACCTCCCCTGCATACCAAGAACAAAAGATTCTTGATATGCTTGGGGAAAGAATTCCAATCCAACCCCAGGAGGCGCCTTATGAAATTGTATGCCGCAACGGA
>JACQEJ010000020.1 GCA_016200645.1 Deltaproteobacteria bacterium
ATCTCATGCATATTCTTAAGCACAGCAAGCCCGTTCATATCAGGCAGCTTCAAATCCAGTAGCATTATATCCACCTTATGGGCCTTGACAAATTCAATGGCGTCTTTGCCTTTGTCAGCGGACAAAACCCTGAATCCCTTCTTTAAAAACACCTCGGAAAGGGTCTTCCTTATGACATCATCGTCTTCTACAATTAAAATGACCGGCTCCATTATCTTACTTTTCATATGCAACACCTGTGCCACAATAATAGCTCATAGCTCATGGCTCATAGTTTTTGCTATCAGCTATGAGCTAACAGCTATTTATTGGCAAAACCACATCAAATGTGGTTCCTCTGCCGACCTCGCTCCTTACCTCTATTTCTCCGTTATGTTCCTTTATAATCCTGTGCACAATGGAAAGACCGAGGCCTGTGCCGCTCGGTTTTGTTGTGAAGAATGGATCAAATATCTTTGCGATAATCTCCTGCGGTATGCCGGGACCGGTATCCGATACTGAAATCTTTACCCCTGCGCCACTGGGGACAGATTTGAAATCTGTCCCCAATGGGTTTACTTTCCCATCCAGATTTTCCATTGATACAAATATCTTGCCTCCCTCCTGCATCGCCTGTATCGCATTTAAAATCAGATTGATGAATATCTGTTTTAGCTGGTCTGCATCCATAACCACTTCAGGGGTATCTTTGTGCATCGTGCAGCCAATTTCTATATTATGCTTCTGTGCCTCGTTTCGCACCAAAAATATAACATCATTCAACACCCAATCCGCCCTGCACTTTGCAGACTGATTTACGCTTGGATGGGCAAATGCAGAAAAGGTCTTTAAAAAGGCAGCCAATCTATCCACTTCTTTTAATATCCTTTTCATATATTTGCGCTGCTCGCCTACAAACGGCGTTTCCTCGTCCATAGCCTGAATTACGGTTTTTATGGCGGCAAGAGGATTTCCTATTTCGTGCGCTATTCCGGCTGACAATTCTCCAAGGGATACAAGTTTATCGGCATGGAACAATTGCCTTTCCATTGCCATCCTCTCTTCTGTCTTTTTTCTTATATCCTCCTGCAAAGACTCATTCCAGTTCGTAATGGTTTCCCTATACTCTTTAAGCCTCAGTATCATTCTGTTGAAGTGATCGGCAAGCCCTTCAATTTCATCGCCTGTCCTGATATTGAGCGTATGTTCAAAATCCCCGTTCTCAAGTTTCAGAACTGATGCGAATATTGCCTTTTTGGGATACACAATTGCAAGCACCCAGAATTCATTGGATATTGTATCGCCAGTAAGGATGGGAAAATAAGAGATAATATCTCTCTCGCCCTTAATGGTGCCATGTTTGCCGGAAAGGATTTTATTAACCACATCATTGGAGTAGTCCTTGCTCAGATCAGCGGTAGAGCCAAGATTAAAGAGACGGCTGTCAATTGTCTGGCTATTCAGATTGGATAGATAAAACCTGTCTCTATTTGCCAGAAAAGTAACGCCGCCCTTTGCAATGTTCATCCTTTGCATCTGCTGAATTAAATAGCTCGAGTAGAGATTGATTATGACTATGCCCTTTTTATTGCCGAGGCTGTCAAAGACAGGGGTTGCAATCCGGACAACAGGTTTATGCGGAAACTCTATCTCGCCCCTTTCTATATTGAGATCCATGGGTGAGACATAACAAGACCCTTTGGGATATTTCATGGCCTCTGTGAAGTAA
>JACQEJ010000021.1 GCA_016200645.1 Deltaproteobacteria bacterium
CCCTCTACAGTAAAATCCTGCTCCTTGTGTATGACCCTCGCAAATTCCTCAACAACCTCAATTGGCCTGTATCTCTTTGCCTGCGGCACATACCTGCCCAGAAGATAGGCAATGGTGTGCATGACAGAAATATCCGATTCTATGATTTTATCTATGCCCGGCCGTTTGACCTTTACCGCAACCTCCTGACCATCGGACAGGGTCGCGTAATGCACCTGTGCAATGGATGCAGATGCGCAGGGCGTCTCGTCAAAACTCCTGAACTTTGCCGAAAGCGGCGACTTGAGCGCCCTTTCCACAACCTCCTTCACCTTTTCAAAGGGAAACGGCGGAACCGCATCCTGAAGTTTTTTAAACTCCTCAACCCAATCCGGCGGCAGAAGGTCTGCGCGCGTGGATGCAACCTGACCCAGTTTTATAAATGTCGGGCCAAGCTCTTCAAGCGCCAATCGTATCCGCTCGCCCCCCTCTTAAAAATAAAAAGCCGCTCAATGAATGAGAGAAACGGAAAGAGCTTGAGTTCCTTCACCAGGCCGCCGAATCCGTATTTGATAAGGATAACGACTATCTTATGAAGCCTGCGGATGTTTTTATATGTTCTGGTCTGCATAAATAATAGTCTCTCTTAAGCCTTGGGCTGCTGTTGGCTTATGCAGTGGAGGGTGCCGAGGCCGTAAACAAGATCGGCGCAGTTTATCCCCGCAACCTTGCGGTCAGGGAACTGACGTTGGATAATATCCAGCGCCTTATCATCGTTTCTATGGCCGAAGACCGGAACCAGCACGACCGTGTTGCCGATATAAAAATTTGCGTAGCTGGCAGGCAACGCCCCTTCTGCATCACCGAGCGCTCCTGGCATGCCCCTACACCAAAATCTTTGGTGTGGGGGCATGGGAAGTTTTACTACATTCAGCCTGTTGCCGCTTTGATCTTTTGCGTGGCATAAAATTTCGTAATTTTCGTGAAGCGCGGGATGATTTACATCATTCCTGTTTTCTTCATACGCGCAAAGCACGGTTGTCGGATTCACGAACCTCGCGATGTCGTCTATATGTCCGTCCGTGTCGTCTCCTTCAATGCCGTTTTTCAGCCAGATGATGTGCGATACGCCGAGATATTCCCGGAGATAATCTTCTATCTCCGATTTATTCAGATGAGGATTTCTGTTCTTATTGAGCAGGCACTGCTCGGTGGTCAGGAGCATCCCTTTCCCATTGACATCTATGGAGCCGCCTTCCATCACGATGCCCGGGGTAAAGCAGGGGATATTCATGCCCCGGTTGACAAATTCAGGGATGCGGGTATCCTTCATCAGGGTCTCATATTTTCCTCCCCATCCGTTGAATATCCAGTGGCTCATGGCAAGGCCGCCGCTCTTTTTGTTCACGAGAAAAATCGGGCCGTAATCTCTGAACCAGACATCCGCATATTCGTAAACATGAAACACAATCTCATCGTGGTTGACGCCGCTCTCTTTTAAAATTCCCTGCGCCCGCGTTTTCATTGCGAGGTCTTGGACAAACAGATTTACCTTTTCGCCGGGCTGAAGGGCCTTGATTATTTCAGCGTAGGTCTTTTCCACCTTTTCCACCCTGTCGGGAAAGGTTATAGGATCGTGCGGCCATGAGAGCCAGATTGCATCATGCCGCTCCCATTCCGCAGGCATGAAGTAGCCGAGTTTTTTAGGGGTGTTTAAGGATTGTTTGAGCATGGCTAAATGAGCGGAAAAAATCACTTCAACATGGGAAGTTTTCGATCCCATTCCTTTCCGAGTTCGCTTTGCCACCGCAAGACATTGCCAGATTTCCTGTCTTTCCAAATGCCGCACAATGCCTTCCATGTTTTCGTATCTCTGTGGCCTTGATAGGCTAAACCGTGCGGCTTTTGTTTTATTTTGAGGGTCGGCATGTTTGAAATCTATCACACCTGAAAATCAAAATCAATCAATCCTGTTTTATCTGTAACACCCCAAAAATTCCTCCACCGTTAAACCTGCCTTCTTTATCTGGTCTCGTAACAGGCCTTGCTTTATCGGCCTTCCTTTATGCACAGGGATTGAGAGGATGTTAGGATTGCCTTCTTTTGTGAGTTTTACATGGCTGCCCCTTTGTCCCGCGTGTGTCCATCCTGCCCTTTCAAATGCCTTTACCACCCTGTCAGATTTAAGATTATTCAATCCTGCCATAATTTTTGCCTCCTAATATATAAATACTTTTTTGGGTTTCACGAAATTCGTAACCCCTTGAATTTATTGGATTAATCAGCCTATCTTTTTCCGATATGCCTCCTGCCAAAATTACTCTTTGTTTTCAATCAGTTACAAAATCTAAAG
>JACQEJ010000017.1 GCA_016200645.1 Deltaproteobacteria bacterium
AGCCGCTGTTTGCGGAGTTATGGCGCTGGCCACTGCATTGATATCATTGAACGGCACATAGATAAATTTTTCCAAAAGCGGCTCAAAGCCCTGGTGAAACTTTTTCTGGCCTGTAGCCGCAAGGGTCGCCATAGTCCTTCCGTGAAAGGACTTTTCCATTGTAATGATTTGAAATTTATTCTCGCCTCCCTGCTTAATACCTGCAGGGACAGGCTTATCCTTAAAATATCTCCTCGTAAGTTTGATTGCAGCCTCATTCGCCTCCGCGCCCGAGTTGCAGAAAAACGCCTTATCCGCAAATGAGTTCTTGCAGAGAAGTTCCGCAAGCTCAGCCTGCGGCTCTATGTGATAGAGATTGGAAATATGGATGAGCCTTTCCGCTTGCTCCTGAATCGCCTTGACAACCTTGGGATGGCAATGCCCAAGATTGCAAACCGCAAGACCGGCCACAAAATCCAGATACTCTTTTCCATCTGCATCCCACAGCCTGCACCCCTTGCCCTTCGTCATGGCAATGGGAAAACGGTTGTAAGTGTTGGCGATATATTTACTCGTTAAGTTTATAATTTCCTGCGTGTTCAAGCTTTATCCTCATTATGAAAGATTATAAAGATACCAAATCGAAACTCAAAATTCAAAAGAAAAAAAGAAAAGAAAAAAAGAACAGAAGGCTGGACATTTACTCATTAAACCTGAATCCTGCGTGAATGGGGCCTTATAATATTGCATATGTCGCTAATATACTATTTGGCATAAAGTTGAAAAGGAACAAACCTATTTAAAAATCAGGTTTATTCAAAATGCCTTTAGGCCCGAAAAATCTCAAGATTTCCTTCACTAATACAAACGCATTAAATAATATGTAGTGCGACCCTTTAGAGCCTGCCCCTGAATGCTTCTATCAGGGGGTCGCTTATAGCGAGGCTAAAGCCTCGCACTACATGTAACAACATTTTTTGCGTTTGCTGTAGAAAGAGTTTCACCTGATTTTTCACGCAGGATTCAGGTTTAAAACTTCTTTTTTGCCTTATTCTATGCTATCTTATGTTCTTCAAACCATGACCCGCAGGAAGACAAAACAGATTGATGTAGGAAAAGTAAAGATTGGCAGCGGCTGCCCTATTTCTGTTCAGTCCATGACAAATACTGATACTGCTGATGTAAAGGCAACAGTTAATCAGATAAAGGCATTGGAAAGGGCAGGGTGCGAGATTGTGCGCGTGGCTGTCCCGAATATGGAGGCGGCAGAGGCTATAAAAAATATAAAGAAAGCCGCAGCCATCCCCGTTATCGCGGACATACATTTTGATTACCGATTAGCCCTTAAAGCCATTGATAACGACGTTGACGGATTGAGATTGAATCCCGGCAATATAGGTGATAAGGAGAGAATTAAAACAGTAGTAAAGGCTGCAAAGGAAAAGAAGATACCTGTCAGAATCGGCGTAAATGCAGGCTCTCTGGAAAAAGGTATTTTGGAAAAATATGGTCATCCCACAGCGGAAGCAATGGTAGAGAGCGCATTGCGGCACATAAAGATGCTGGAAGACCTTGCTTTCTACGATATTAAAATATCCTTAAAGGCATCTGATGTATGGAAGACAATTGATGCATACAGGCTTCTGGCCAAAAAGGTTGATTATCCGTTCCATATAGGCATAACAGAGGCAGGAACGATCTTTTCAGGCACGGTTAAATCAGCAGCCGGTCTCGGCATTTTATTAGCAGAAGGAATAGGCGATACATTACGGGTTTCTCTGACAGGAGATCCGGTTGAAGAGATAAGGGTTGGCTGGGAGATTCTCAAGGCAATGAAATTAAGGGAGAGAGGGGTCAATATCATATCGTGCCCAACCTGCGGAAGGATCAAGCTTAACATCATCACCATTGCCAACGAAATAGAAAAAAGGCTTTCGCACATTACAATGCCCATAAACATAGCTGTCATGGGCTGCGTGGTAAACGGCCCGGGAGAAGCAATTGAATCGGACATCGGTATAGCGGGCGGCGATGGGGTTGGCATGTTATACATAAAAGGCAAGCCTGCAAAGAAGGTAAAGGAAGAGGAGGTTGTGGATGCGTTAGTGAGAGAGGTGGAGAAATGGCGATAGA
>JACQEJ010000163.1 GCA_016200645.1 Deltaproteobacteria bacterium
AAATGCAAACCAATCGGATATTGTCTATTCAGGCTCTGTTGTAAGGCAGGGGGAGGCCAGATGCGTGGTTGTCAATACAGGCATAAATACATACTTCGGCAAGACAACGGAACTGGTCAAGATAGCAAAGCCAAAGTCCCATCAAGAGGAAGTGATGATGGCCATAGTGAGATACATGATGTATCTGGGCATAGCGGCATTGGTTCTTGTTCTGACATACGGTTTGGTGAGGCATATTCAGGAGCATCTTGTAACTGTGCTTACCCTCGCTGTTATCTTTCTCATGGGAGCGGTGCCTGTTGCCCTTCCTGCAGTTCTCACCATAGTTCAGGCAGTGGGTGCAATGGAGCTTACAAAAAAGGGGGCGCTGGTAACGAGGCTTGATTCCATAGAAGATGCTGCCTCCATAGATGTGCTCTGCCTTGATAAAACAGGCACCATTACCCAGAACAGATTGTCGGTTGCTGATAGCATAACATTTTCAGATTATAAGAAAGAGGATATTGTTAGAATAGCTGCTCTGGCCTCACAAGAGGAAGGCATGGACATAATAGACCTTGCAGTTATTGAATATGCCAAAGGCATGGGAGTTGATTTTAATGCATACAAACAGGTCTCATACATGCCCTTTAATCCTTCAATTAGGAGGACAGAGGCGATTATTGAAATTAATGGAAAACAGTTCATGGCCGTTAAAGGCGCAGCACAGGTGATCATGTCCATGTGTCGAGGGATGGATAAGGAGACCATAGAGAAGGCGAATAAAATAATAGAAGATTTTTCCCAGAAAGGGTACAGAACAATAGCGGTTGCTCAATCAGAGGGCGATGATTTAGACAATCTTAAGCTTATGGGATTGCTGCCCCTCTCAGACCCTCCCAGACCCGATTCCAAAGGCATGATAGGGGAGGCAAGAAGGCTTGGGGTAAAGCCCATGATGCTAACAGGGGATAACATAGCCATAGCCAGAGAGATAGCCCGTCAGGTGGAGATTGGGGATAAGATTATCCGGCTTGAGGACATTAAAGGCTTAAGCGAGGATGAACAGGTAAAGATTATTGGTGAAATTGACGGCCTTGCAGAGATATATCCTGAGGACAAATACAGGGTCGTGAAACTCCTTCAGTCAAAGGGGCACATGGTTGGTATGACAGGTGATGGGGTGAATGATGCCCCAGCCCTGAAACAGGCAGAGATGGGGATAGCAGTCTACAATGCAGCGGATGTGGCAAAGGCATCTGCAAGCGTGGTTTTGACAGAATCGGGCATAGGTGTGATAATTGATGCAGTCAGGATAAGCAGGCAGACATATCAGCGGATGCTTTCATGGGTCATAAACAAGGTTACAAAGGTCATAGAATTTGTTGGCCTGTTGACTATAAGCTTTTTATGGCTTCATTATATTGTCCTTTCCCTCCTCGGCATGTCGCTCCTTGTGTTTGCCAATGATTTTGTCACCATGTCCCTTTCAACTGACAATGTAAAGCACACGAGCAATCCAAATAAGTGGAATGTAAAGAATATCACAATCGCATCCCTCGTTCCCGGCATGCTGCTGGTGATAGAAGGCATCCTCGCAATCCTGATCGGCCTGAAATACTTCCATCTTGAGTGGGAAAAGCTGTGCACTCTGGTAATGCTTAATCTGATATTTAACAGCCAGTTCAGGGTATTGATAGTGAGGGAGAGGAGGCACTTCTGGTCATCCATTCCCGGCAGGGAATTACTTATCTTAAGTGCAGCAACCATAATCGGGTTTGCACTGTTGGGCATATACGGCATCTTTGTCCCATCACTCACATTGCAGCAAGTTACGGTTGTTCTGGCATTCTCGGCGCTCTTTACACTGGGCATAGATTTTCCTAAATATTATTTATTCAGAAGATTCGGGTTATGAACACAAAGAAATTCTTCGGCAAGCGATTCGGAGCATTCCTGATGGCGATCGGGTTTGCGCTTGTGGCATTGATAGGGATTTTTGATTACCTGACGGGTCCCTATTTTTCATCCATAATATTGTATTTGGTTCCCGTTATTCTTGTTACATGGTTTGTGGGGAGATCGGCAGGTATTCTCACATCCATTGCAAGCGCTGTCTCATGGATTGCGGCTGCTGTTGCATCAAGTCCTTTGCATCACAATATAATTATCCATTTCTTGCATCTAACCGAGAAATTGGGTATTTTTTTAATAGTCGTTTATATCCTGTTGGAGCTCAAAAAAGAAGAGGCAGCCTCCAGGAAACTGGAGAGGGAGCGCAGGACCATGATTTCCATGTTTGCCCATGACATGAAAAATCCCGTCGTAATAACAAAGGGATTTTTATCAAGACTGCGTTCCGGCAAGGCATGGCCGCTTAACGAAAAGCAGATCAACTATATGGAATTGATGGGTGATGAACTGGATAAACTGGAGGGGTTTATACTGGACTTCCTTGAATTTTCGAGGTTTGATTCAAAGGAGTATAAGCCTGTCCCGGTTCCCTTCGATATGGCAATTGCCATGCGAAAACATATTGAGGCTGCAAGAATTGAGGGGGATAAGAAGGATATAGAAATATTCTTCGAAATCCCTGAAGATATGACGGCAGTAGTCAATGCGGATGCCGTGCAGATAGACAGGGTCATTGCCAATCTGCTGGATAATGCAATAAAGTACACCGGTTCCGGCGGAACCGTAACGGTTAAGCTGTTGAATAAGGGTAAAAATATGATGGTTCAGGTAATAGACACCGGCATCGGCATTCAGGAAGAACACATTCCACACATATTCGATGCATTTTATCGGGCAGTCAGGGATTCAAAGGGTTCGGGACTCGGATTATCCATTGTCAAGAAAATAGTTGAGGCAAACGGCGGGAGGATATGGGTTGAAAGCGAGTATGGAAAAGGAAGCGCGTTCAGCTTTACCCTTCCGAAGTATGCTTCACAGCCTGTGACAGGTTTTGGATGCCATTAAGTGACGGCTGCCATTTCGACTATCATAGATCATTTCCCATACCTGGGACTTTTCCTCCTCCTTATCTTAGGGGGCATCGGATTCCCATTTCCAGAGGATACTACTCTCATCCTTTGTGGATTTCTCATCTCTACCGATGTAGTAAAGCCAATCCCTGCCTTATTAGCAGTTTACTCGGGGATATTGATAACAGACTTTGGACTCTATGTTGTCGGGAAAAAATACGGCCGCATGATTGTCACCCATAAGAGATTTCGGAAAATTGTTTCACCGGAGAGGCTCACAGCGCTTGAAGATAAATTTAATAAAAAAGGAATCCTTGTCATATTGTTAGGGAGACATCTGGTCGGTCTCAGGGCACAGATATTTCTTGCTGCAGGTGTTATGAGAATGTCGGCATCAAAATTTCTGATAGCTGACGGTATATCCTCTTTATTTACCATTGTCTTAATGGTCGGTTTGGGTTATGCCGGAGGAAATAGCCTGGAAGTCATAAAGAATGACATTACAAGAATTGAACATATAGGGATTTTGTTGGTCATAATCCTGCTGACAATCTATTTACTTTTTAGATACTTTAAATCCAGACATAGTAAAACATCTTTGTAAAATTTAACCAGCAGTTTATTCGTTGGTGCGAACATATCTCTTAATATAAAAATTATCATTGTGGAAATAAGAGCGACTCCAAATGAACCTGCTATATCCAGCGGGAAGCGCACACCCGAAAATACCCTTGCTGTGCCGCCCCGCGCTTCCTAACGACCCCCATCTTTTTTTCTCTCACCACAATCTCCACCGCCATTTCTATAGCCGCCTTCATGCTTGCCGGATTTGCTATTCCCTTCCATGCGATGTCGTAAGCTGTGCCATGGTCAACGGATGTTCGGATAATGGGCAGCCCAAGCGTTACATTTACTCCGTCTTCAAAGTGCAGGAGCTTGAGCGGGATAAGGCCCTGGTCGTGATACATGCAGACAACGCAGTCAAATTCCTTATTTTTTACAGCACGGTAAAAAAGGGTATCCGGCGGCAAGGGATATGAGGCATGTATGCCGAGTTGTCTTGCCTTTTTCACCGCAGGAATGATAATCCGTTTTTCTTCATCCCCAAAAAGTCCGCCTTCGCCTGCATGGGGATTGAGGGCCGCAACGGCAATCCTTGGTTTTTGAATGCCAAAGTATCTTTTGAATGATTCATTTGTTATCTTGATGGTCTTAAAAATATTTTCTTTGGTTAAAAGCCCCGGCACATTTTTTATAGATTCGTGGATAGTAACAAGAATAACCTTTAGGGCGCTACCGGCAAGCATCATGCGGAAGTCTTTTGTCTTGGTAAGATGGGCAAGAAATTCGGTATGCCCATGAAAATTATATCCTGCCTTGTTAATAGCCTCTTTACTTATTGGGCCGGTAACAATGGCATCCACATCGTCTGCCTCAGCCATGCGCACAGCCTCTCTTATATAAGCCATCATGGCTTCAGCGCAGGCAGTATCAGGCTTGCCGGGCTTTAGTTTTGCGGGATTGAGATTGGAAAGGTTTATGATTTTAAAATTGGAAATTGGAAATTGGAAATTGGAAATTAAATATTTGAAAACCGCCTCATCGCCTAAAATCACAGGATTGCAGAGCCGCCTTATGTTCTTATCAGAAACGGCTTTTAAAATGACCTCAGGCCCGACCCCGGTCGGGTCGCCCATGGTGATTGCAATGGCAGGTTTCATATTGAATACAGCCTATAAGTCTAAAAGTCATTAGCCTAAAATTTTTACTTGTAGACTATTAGACTTGTAGGCTTTTAAACTGTTTTAGAGCCTCACCTCTATATACGCCTTCTTCATCATCTCTTCCAGCCAGAGCTTGTATCTTTCATCTATGATTCTCTGGTAGATGATATTCTTAATTTCATCTTCAACTTCTGCCATCGGCCTCGGCTCTGCCTTTCGCCTGTCTATAAGCTGGATTATATGAAATCCTGTGGCGGTTTGAATGATATCGCTTATCTCTCCGATCTTTAACCCCGCAGCGGCCTTTTCTATTGCTTTATCCATCTCGCCAGCCCTGACAAAACCAAGGTCGCCGCCATCTTTTGCATTTGGCCCCTGCGAAAAGGTTGAAGCCAGTTTTGCAAATCCTTCGCCTTTTCTGGCCATAGCAAGGACATCTTCCGCCTTTTGCTCTATCTCTTTTGTTTTGCCATGTTCAGGGAAAAGGAATGATATGATCCTGAGCCTATGCATCACCGGGCCTGCAAATTTCTCCTGATTTTGTTTGTAATAGGCTTCCACATCCTCATCGGGTATTTTTATATTTGAGCGAAACTCTTTGTTGATAAACTTCACCTGTCTTATCTGGTCTCTTAGTTGCTCGCGATATTCCTTGTAGGTAAGGCCATTTTTTGCCAGAGCGCTCAAAAGCTCCTCCTGGCCGATATTATTCTGCTTCTTCACATCTGCAATGGCATTGTCTATCTCCTTCTCACTGACAGTAATGCCTGCCTTATTTGCCGCCTGTTCAACCAACTTTTTCTCAATGAGCTGGTCTAATACCTTGCTTTTTGTCTCTATAATCTTTTTTCGTTTATCTTTATCAGCGCCCTTTATATCTCCCAGGCCGGCAGTGGCGGCATTCAATTCAGACATGGTAATAGCGCTGTCATTCACCACAGCCACGATACGGTCTATGATTTCAGCATGAACTACAGATGCAAGATGCAAGATGCAAGATGCAAGTAAAAGCACGAAACATAAAACTTGAAACTTGTAACTTGAAACTTGCAACTTGAAACTCATAACAATTCCTCCTTAACCTCTATCTTTGCCCGCTGCTTTAATTCCATCATCCATGCTTGAAACCCGGCATCGCCCTTTTCCCTCTTCAGCTTATTTATTATCTGGTCTTTTACCTCTGAAAATTTTAGGTCTTTTGCCCCCCTCTTTTCCTCAACTCTGAAAATATGATAGCCATAAGCGGTTTTTATTACATTGCTTATCTTTCCTATAGGGAGAGAAAATACCACATCTTCAAATTCCTTGGGCATCTCGCCCTTGCCGAAAAAACCGAGGTCTCCGCCCTTTTTGCCTTCAGGACCTAACGAAACCTCTTCAGCCAATTTGGCAAAATCCTCTCCCTGTTTCAGCCTTTCCCGTATGTTATTTGCATCTTCTTCTGTCTTTACCACAATCATCCTGGCCCTTACCTGTTCTTCTCTTTTGTAATCCGCTATATGCTCTTTATAATACCGTCTTGCCTCATCCTCTTTAACCGCAGTTCTGGGAGTAATCACTTCATCTATAACCTTCTTCAGGAGCAGCTTCTTTTTAATCTCTTCCTTCCACTTATCCATGCTGCCGTATTTATTCAAAATCGTTGATTCAAACGAATCGCCGGTATATTCTTTTTTAATCGCTTCCATTTCTTTCGCAACCTCGTTATCATTAACATTCAGCGCCAACCTGTTTGCCTCTTCCAAAATCAATTCCTCTTCAATGAGCTGGTTGACAAGGGCCATTTTTAGTTTTTTTATTTCTTCTTGGGAGAAATAACCTTCTCCTCTTCCTGTTTTTTGCAGCCGGCAAATGACAGCAAGCAGAAGGCAGTAAGCAATAAGCAGTAAGCAGTAAGCAGGCAAGACTTAGTTATTGTCTTCTGCATACTGCCTACTGCATACTGTCTACTATTTTTCAACCTATCTGTCACTGTTTCGCTTCTCATTTCTTCCGAAATGTGAAAATATTATCACCCTTCTACCATCTGTTGCAAGATATATCTTGCCTGCTCCCAGACTTCTTTTCCTTTTTCCAGAGATACGATAAATCGTGAATCCGGCGCAAGCCTGAATTTTTCTGGTTTCTTTCTTGCAAGTTCCAGCAGCCTTTGCGGTTCCACGGGGGTATCGTTTGAAAATGTTATATACATCCAATCCCCTTTTTTAGAAAGCTCGGCTATCTTAACTTTCTTCAGCAGCAGCTTTAGCCCGACAATCCCGAATAAGTTATTTACCGGTTCCGGAATATCTCCGAATCTGTCTTGTATTTCCTCTTTGAGCCGAAGCGTTTCGTCTTCAGACAATAGAGAGGCAATCCTCTTATAGATATTCAATCTTTGCCTTTCGTCGGAGATGTATTCCATGGGTATGTATGCAGATACTTTGAGATTTATTTCAGGTTCAATATCCTTTTCTCTGGGCTCGCCTTTCAATTCTTTTATCGCCTCCTCCAGAAGCTGGGTGTACATCTCAAACCCGACCTCTGCAATCTGCCCTGATTGTTTGGCTCCGAGCAGTTCGCCTGCGCCGCGAATCTCCATATCATACGCAGCAAGCCGGAACCCTGCGCCGAGGTCGCTTAGCTCCTGAAGAACCTTGAGCCTCTTGTGCGCGTCTTTTGTCAAGGTCAATTCCGGCGGCGTGAGCAGATACGCATACGCGCGGTGGCTGCTCCTTCCAACCCTGCCCCTCAGTTGATATATCTCTGCGAGGCCGAATCTATCCGCCCTGTTTATGAGGATTGTATTTGCAGATGGTATGTCAAGCCCCGATTCTATGATTGAAGTGGAAAGGAGGACATCGTATTCTCTATTTACAAAGGCGGCCATCACCTTTTCCAGTTCCTTTTCATTCATCTGTCCGTGGCCGATTCCGATCCTCGCCTCCGGCACAATCCTTCTCAGATAATCGTCCATCGCCACAATGCCCTGCACCCTGTTGTGAACAAAAAAAACCTGACCGCCTCTGGCAAGCTCCCTTCTTATGGCATCCCGTATCAGATCGTCGTCGAACCTGGCAACGATGGTTTTAATCGCAAGCCTGTCCTCAGGCGGCGTGTTGATGATGCTCAGATCGCGGATGCCCGCCAGCGACATGTGGAGCGTGCGCGGAATCGGCGTTGCCGTAAGCGTCAGCACATCAACCTGCTTTCTCATATGCTTCAATCGCTCTTTGTGGCTTACGCCGAAACGATGCTCCTCGTCAACGATGATCAGGCCCAAATCTTTGAACTTCACATCTTTCTGCAAAAGCCGGTGCGTGCCGATGATGATGTCAACCTCTCCTGCGGCAAGTTTTTTCAAAGTCCCTTTCTGCTCCTTTGCGCTCCTGAAACGGCTTAAAACCTCCACAAGCACGGGATATGCGGCGAACCTGTTTTTAAAGGTGAGATAGTGCTGCTGCGCCAAAACCGTTGTCGGCACGAGAACCGCTGCCTGCTTATTATCCAGCACGGCCTTGAACGCAGCGCGCATGGCAACCTCTGTCTTGCCGTAACCCACATCCCCGCATATCAGCCTGTCCATTGGTTTCGGCTCCTCCATATCTTTCAACACATCTTCTATTGCGCCGAGCTGGTCTGCGGTCTCGTCATATTCGAACGACGCCTCGAACTCCGAAAAGAGCCGCTCCCCTTTGGTAAATGCAAAGCCCTCGGTCACCTTGCGCTGCGCATACAGTTCCAGCAGTTCCTTTGCCATCTCCTCTACTGCTTTCTTGACTTTGCCCTTGGTCTTTTCCCAGCGCGTGGAGCCGAGCTTGTCTATCTCCGGTATCTTCCCCTCCACGCCGTGATATTTGCCCACAAGATTCAACCTCTGCACCGGCAGATATATCTTGTCCCCTCCATGATATTCAAGAATGAGAAAATCGTTTTCTATATCCTCTATCGTAAGCCTCTTGAGCCCGCGATAAATCCCGATGCCATGCATAGTATGCACAACAAAGTCGCCAGCATTCAAATCCTGGAGCTGCGTCAGAAATACTTCTACCTTTTTAGAGGGAGGGGCGCGCCTCTTTATCCTTTGTCCGAATATTTCCTCTTCTGTAATGATGGCTAATTTGAGAGATGAAGAACGGAAGCCGGAGCTTAAATCTCCGATAATAATGAGGGGGCTGGGGGCTGGAGGCTGGAGGCTATAAAATGTCAAGCTATTAGTCTCATAGAGAATTGCCGGAGATAAATTATATCCGCCCAGCAATTCTTTCAATCTCTCTCCCTGACCGGTATTATGGCATACAAGGGATATGGCCCACCCGAGGTCTTTCCAATTTGTTATCCGGTCTGCGAGGGGTTTGAGTATCTCCTCTTTTCGTGTCACAATATCCTGCCGTATATCAAGGTTTGATTCGGTGGGAAGCTCTAAACCTTTACCTGCAGAGGCATCTAATGTAACGACACTCCTTTGATTGAATACGGAGTTTAATTCGCGGAAAGAGACATACAACTCTTCTGGCCTTGCAAAAAGCTGTCTTTTTTGTTCAACCCTTGTCTTTCCCTCCAATATCTCATTTTCAAACTCTTTAGCCGCTGCTTCTATTTCATTTTGATTATCAAGAATGAACAGGCAATCATCAGGAAGATAATCAAAAAATGTAACAGTCCTTTCATAAAAAAGAGGCAGGAGAAAATCAATGCCGGCAAATATCAGCCCATCCCGTATTCTATCCGAAATCGATTCTCTTGCATCCTTTGGAAGCCCTATCTCTTCAGCCCTTTGTCTAATCCTGCTTATAGCCATTTCCTTTGCATCCTTTGAAAATATAATCTCCCGCGCAGGCAGGAGCACAGCCTCTTTCAAATTTTCCTTTGACCGTTGTGTTGCTATATCAAAGGTTCTTATTGACTCTACCTCGTCTCCAAAAAATTCAATTCTAACCGGCGCAGGATATGACGGAGGAAATATATCCAGTATTCCGCCGGCAATCCGCATCTCACCCCTTTCCTCAACCATTGCAACCCTTGAGTAGCCCATCTCTAAAAGCCTTTGCAGCGCTTCATCCCTGCTTGCCTCTTTGTTAATCTCAAATCGCTGAACAGAAGATATTAAAATATCTTTCGGCATTAGCTTCTGCAAAATAGCAGAAGCCGTTGTGACGATTATATTGCGATGCCCATGGGCAAGTTTGTAAAGAATATCTATTCTGGCGGCAACAATGTCAGGATGCGGAGACTGCGCCTCAAACGGCAGAATCTCCCATGATGGATAGAGGAGGGCGGCATTTTCTCCGAGAAAAAAGTTTATATCCTTTGTAAAATGCTCTGCCTCTTCCTGGTTTGGGGTTATTATTAAGAAAGATTTGAGATTTGACCCCTGCTTAAAGCTTGCAGGGGCAGGGTCTTGAGATTGGAAAAGACGGGCAATAAAAAAGGCCTTTGACGAACCCAAAAGGCCGGAAAGGGCGGACATCTGCCCTGACTTGAGAGTTGAGACAGCCTCTAAAGTTTTGCGAAAGGCGCTATCTTGTAAAAAAACAAACACAGCTACTTTACTTTACGCTGAAAAACACCCAATAAACTCCACAACCTCCTTTTTCTATAAAAAGAATACATCTATCATAGATAATATGTCAATTATTTTTACCTCGCCTCGCCACAGCCCGCCTGTCTGCGTGTTACGCACAGGCAGTCAGGATTTTTACCCCGGACGCAGTTTGTTTTTATCGGTATCGTTCAAAAGAAATGGTTGACTATTGCTATGCATTGAAGATAAAATTCAAATCAAGGAGACTTAATGGAGACCGTTCTGGTAAATACAAATGAATATGATGGCCGTTATGTAGCAATGAAAAGTTTTGAAGACCACACGATAGTCGGTGTAGGCGATGAGCCTGAAACTGCGCTTAAAGATGCCATTTCAAAAGGATACAAAGACCCTGTTCTTTTATATGTTCCCGAAAAAGATATAGTCCATATATACTAATGCCGAT
>JACQEJ010000165.1 GCA_016200645.1 Deltaproteobacteria bacterium
ATTGCAATCCCTGAAGCGGCATAAGCCGCTCATCATTATCAGTGATATTGTGATGCCTGAAATGGATTGGTATGAATTGTGCCATCAGATCAAATCGGAGAAAACCCTCAAAGAAATACCGGTTATTTTATTAACATCACTTTCCGATCCCGCCGATATCATCCGCGGGTTACTCTGCGCAGCGGATAATTTTATAGTGAAACCGTACGACGAGAAATACCTTCTTTCACGCATCGAGTATATCCTTGCCAATCGAGAATTGCGCAAGCATGAAAGGTCCCAATTAGGGGTAGAGCTTTATTTTGCCGGGCAACGGCACTCGATAACATCGGATCGCATGCAAATTCTCGATCTGCTGATCTCGACATACGAAGCTGCCGTAGAGAAAAACCGGGAATTGCTCAAATGTCAGGATGATCTGAAGAAGCTTAACGAACAATTGGAGGGAAAAGTACAACAACGGACGGCCGCTCTCACACAAGAAATTGCCGAACATAAAAAGACCGAAGAAGCGTTGCGGGAGAGCGGGCTGAAATTACGTGCAGTTTGGGAAAAAGCCAATGACGGCATGCGGATAACGGATGAAGAGGGCACAATAGTATTGGTCAATGATGCGTACTGCGCAATGGTTGGTAAGCCACGAGATGAAATCGTAGGGAAACCGATGAGTGTAATCTTTGAAGAAGCCAAGCAGGTGGAAAAATTACGGAAACATCAGGACAGATTCCGTTCCCGAAGCGTTCCTCATCATTTGGAGCGGGATGTTGTTCTCTGGAACGGGAGGAAAATATCTCTTGAATTGTCGAATACATTCTTAGAAATTCCACATCACCCGGCATTATTATTAAGTGTTTTTAGGGATATCACCGGGCGTAAACGGAGTGAAGAAGCCCTGAAAAAAGCTGAGGAAAAATATCGGGGCATCTTTGAGAATGCAGTGGAGGGGATTTTCCAGTCTACCCATGATTGGAAGTTTATGGATGTCAACCCTGCGCTTGCGCGCATGTTAGGATATGGCTCTTCCAAAGAACTTCTGAATTCGGTTACTAACATCAAGGAACAATTCTTTGTTGATCCTAAACGCGGGGACGAATTAAAACATCACGCGGATACCGATGAAATGATCCATGGCGATCAGTTTCAAATATATCGCAAAGACAAGTCGGTTATTTGGGTGTCACTCACCCTCAGTGCTATTCGAGATCAACATGGAAAGATACTTTATTATCAAGGCATCGCCCAAGATATTACGGAGCACAAGAAGCTTCAAGAGCAGGTCCTCCGTAACCAGCGGTTGGAGAGCATCGGCATACTTGCGGGAGGCATAGCCCATGATTTGAATAACGTGCTCGCCCCTATCATGATGTCCGTGCAAATTCTTAAACGACAAAATACGGACCAGGTAAGCCAGCGCATACTTTCGACTCTTGATGCAAGCGCGAAGCGCGGCGCCGATATTATCCGCCAAGTTCTTACCTTTGCTCGTGGGGCGGAAGGTGAGCGCGGGATGCTACAACCCAAACATCTTATTCATGAAGTTGAAAATTTTGTGAAAGAGACATTCCCGAAAACTATCCAGGTTCATGCCCACAATCCCGGGGATCTGAAGATAATAAACGGGGACGCCACGCAATTGTACCAAGTGTTACTGAATTTATGCGTCAATGCCCGCGATGCAATGCCCTCCGGGGGTGCATTGAAACTTGACGCCAAAAACACTGTTCTTGGTGAGCACTA
>JACQEJ010000166.1 GCA_016200645.1 Deltaproteobacteria bacterium
GCTTTGAGCCGCTTTTGGAAAAATTTATCTATGTGCCGTTCAATGATATCAATGCAGTGGCCAGCGCCATAACTCCGCAAACAGCGGCTGTCATGGTTGAGCCGATTCAGGGCGAGGGCGGGGTGAATATTCCGTCCGATACTTATCTGAAAGAGTTGAAGGCGCTTTGCAAAGAAAAAGGTCTGCTCCTCATCTTTGACGAGGTTCAGGTGGGCATGGGCAGAACGGGAAAACTCTTTGCATATGAGCATTACGGCGTAACGCCGGATATTATGACTCTGGCAAAAGGACTTGCAGGCGGTGTTGCCATCGGCGCAATGTTGGCAACGGATGAGGTTGCAAAAACTTTTGTGCCTGGAACACATGCCTCCACATTCGGCGGCAATCCACTTGCAACGGCGGCAGGAGTGGCGGCGCTAAAGGCTATGCTGGAAGATGGTATTCTGGAGAACTGCCAGAAGATGGGGAATTATCTTTTACGGAGTTTAAACAGGTTGAAGGCGGAATTTCCTTTTATAAAAGAGAGAGAAAGAGATATTGATGAAATGACGGGTATTTTAATCACGGTGTTACAAAAAGTGAAGGCAGGATAGTGAAGGGCTTGGAAAAAAAACATTTATTGACAATTTTCGACCTTTCAAAGGACGAGATAAATGCCATTTTTGAAAAGACCCGTCTTTTCAAAGAAAGACAAAAAAGGGGCATCCCTCACAATCCTTTGATCGGCAAGACATTGGCGCTTATATTTGAAAAGGCGTCCACAAGGACGCGGGTCTCCTTTGAAACCGCCATGTATCAACTGGGAGGCAATACCATATTCATAAGCCAGAAGGACTCGCAGATAGGGAGGGGTGAGCCGATAAAGGATACGGCCAGGGTATTGTCCCGTTATGTGGACGGCATTGTCATAAGGACATTCGGCCACGACATAGTAGAAGAATTTGCGCAATATTCTTCGGCGCCGGTTATAAACGGCCTTACGGATTTGCATCACCCGTGTCAGGTCTTGACCGATGTTTTCACCATTATAGAGAAAACGGGTAACTGCAAAGGGCTCAAGGCAGCATGGATAGGAGATGGCAACAATATGGCGAATTCATGGATCGAGGCGGCATCACGACTAGGGTTTGACCTAATGCTTGCTTGCCCAGAAGGATATTGGCCTGACAAAAATATCATGGAAAAGGCTAAAAAAGAAGCACAATCCAGGATAGAGATTGTGACAGACCCAAGAGATGCTGCGAAGGATGCGGATGTTTTAAACACAGATGTCTGGGCAAGCATGGGTCAGGAAGATGAAACGGAAAAACGGAAAAAGGTGTTTCAGGGTTATCAGATAAATTCGGATTTATTGAGGCTTGCAAAAAAAGATGCTATAGTCATGCACTGCCTGCCGGCGCACAGGGGAGAGGAGATAACGGATGAGGTTATGGAAGGCCCGAATTCCGTTATCTTTGACCAGGCAGAGAACAGGCTGCATGTGCAGAAGGTGATACTGGAATGGTTGTTAAAGAGCAACTAACATGGACGGCGAATCCCTTGATACAAAGCACGACAACCTGCAAAGGCTGAAGGAACTTTTCCCTGAACTCTTTGCAGAGAGCCAATTAGATTGGGAAAAGGTAAAGGCAGCTTTTGGCGAAGATATCAACTTTGCCAATGAACGTTATGTGTTGAATTGGGCGGGAAAGTCCGATGCCTTTAAGGTGTTGCAGCAGCCCACCACCGCCACATTAAAACCCATCCCTGAAGAATCCGTAAACTTTGACACAACCCAGAATCTCTTTATTGAGGGCGAAAATCTTGAAGTCCTCAAGGCGCTGCAAAAGGCATACTACGGCAAGGTAAAGTGCATCATCATTGACCCGCCTTACAACACAGGAAGCGACAGTTTCATCTACCCCGACAGGTTCAGCGAAAAGAAAGAAGATTACCTGAAGCGCATTGGCGATAAGGACGAGGAAGGGTATCTGCTGAAAGAAGGTCTGTTCCGCAAGAACAGCAAGGACAGCGGACACTATCACAGCAACTGGCTGAGCATGATGTATCCCCGGCTTTTCCTTGCCAAGAACCTTCTGCGTGACGATGGCGTCATCTTCGTTCACATTGACGATAACGAGGTTCACAACCTGCGGCTCGTGATGAATGAGATATTCGGG
>JACQEJ010000006.1 GCA_016200645.1 Deltaproteobacteria bacterium
GCGCCTATCTTTGAAATTGTATTTGGATATACGACCAATATAAGACACCTAGAACTGGCAAGGATGGATCACCCGCTCTTAAAGGAGCTTGCCCTTCATGCCGCCGGCACCTATCACCATTCAATCATCATAGGAAGCATGGTTGAGGCAGCGGCAGAGATAATCAATGCCAACCCGCTCATGGCAAAGGTCAGCGCCTATTACCACGATATCGGCAAGGTAAGAAATCCATTATTTTTTATTGAGAATATGCGGGGCGAAAACAGACACGACACTCTTACCCCTGAAATGAGCGCCGGAATACTCATATCCCATGTAACAGAAGGCGTAGAGCTGGCAAACAAGCACAGGCTGGGAGAGGAAATTACAGAAATAATCCAGCAGCACCACGGCACATCCCTGATAAGCTATTTTTATCAGAAGGCAAAGGATAGGGATGGGATCAATAGCATTGATGAACAGGACTTCAGATATCACGGGCCAAAGCCGAGAAGCAAGGAGGCAGGATTGGTAATGCTGGCCGATGCGGTGGAGGCTGCCTCCAAGACTATTCCCGATCCCACGCCGGCAAATATCCATGCTATGGTGCAAAAGATTATAAACAGGATATTTATGGATGGCCAGTTGGATGAATGCGACTTGACCCTGAAAGACCTTAATGCCATTGCCAAAAGTTTTAACAGGTCGCTCATCGGCATGTTTCATCAGAGGATAGAATATCCGGAATCGCCGGATTATATACAGCAGGGGGAAACGATTGAAGGTATTGATACAAAACAGGCAGAAGGCGCGGATTGGGCTAAAGGCAATAAGGGGCATGGCAAACCAGGCATTAAAAGGTTTGGACTGCCGTGATGATGTGGAATTGAGCATTCTCCTGACGGATAATCATGGCATTCATAAATTGAATAGAAGGTATTTGAAAAAAGACAAACCCACGGATGTGCTTTCGTTTCCAATGTGGGAAATACCGTTGTCCGTTGCCAGTGAATATCCTCCCCCTGTCCCCCTCCAGAGGGGGATAAAAGGGGAGGATGCTTACTGTTCACGTGTTCTTTTGGGCGATGTTGTCATATCAGTAGAAACTGCAAAGGCGCAGGCGAAAGAAAATGCCGTAACTCTGGATCAAGAGATGGCAAGGCTTTTGATTCACGGCATACTTCATCTTCTTGGCTTTGATCATGAGAGAGGGCGCAAAGAGGCTTTGAGGATGAAGAAAGAGGAGGAGAGGCTGCTTGATAGAGTCAAAAGTCAATAGTCAGAAGTCAGGAGAAAAAGGTTGATATGCGAAAGGACTCGTTGAGCAATATGGAAAAAACAGTTTATCAAAAATGGCTTGATAGGGTAAAATACGATATAGATACGGCTGATGCCATGTGTTCAACGGGAAGGTATATCTACGCCGTATTCATGTGTCAGCAGGCCTTGGAAAAATGTCTAAAAGCCTTAATGCCATCAAAAGATATTGAGATCGTGCCGGTACATAATATCAGGCGTCTTGCTGAAATTGCCGGCGTAATTGCAGAAATAAATCCTAATGACCTCATAAAGATTGATTTTCTCTCTCAATTTTATCTTAATGCAAGATATAAGGAAGACATAGAAGAGCTTTCTTCGCAAATTACAGATGAGGTGGCGAAGGAATATCTGAGGTTTTCAAAGGAGAATATAAAATGGCTTACACTCAAGATAAGGCCGTAGAATTGGCAAGGTCTTTTTTACATGAGGTGTCGAAAAGGCACAAAATTCACACTGCTTATCTATTTGGCTCCTATGCCAGAGGAACACAGAGAGATTACAGCGATATCGACATAGCCGTTATTATTCCTTCCGTAACACAACCCGAAAGATACAACGAAGAGACCTTTAATATCTTCCATGAGGCACAGGAATTCAACTTTTTCCTTGAAGTGGTCTGCTTTAAAGAGGATGAGTTTAATCTAGATGGGGAAGCGATTGTGAAGCATATTAAGAAAGAAGGGGTCAAAATAGAATTCAACTGATATTAAAGTTGTTGGAGTTGCAGGGTTGGCATTGCCCACCAACGATGGCTATAAATAGTTTTTTTACAAAGGAGTCGCAAATGAAACCAACAAAAGTTTTCCTAAAACAAGCCATTTTGCTGTCGGCTATCTTCATCTTTCTTTTCCCTGCGCTATTGCACGCGCAGGTAAAGGAGATTATTTCCGAAGGCGCTTACAACATGGGCGACGGAGAGACGCCGTCGGTTGCCGAAGAGAGGGCGCTGGTTCAGGCAAAGAGGGTTGCCCTTGAGCAGGCAGGGACTTATGTGGAGAGCTATTCAAAGGTCAAAGACTTTAAGTTGACAGAAGATGAGATACAGGTTTTGGCGTCAGGGATTATGGAGGTTACGATACTTGAGAAGAAAAGGACAATAGTCGGAGACGGTTTCAATTTTTGGGTCAAGATTACACTAATCGTGGGAATGCTTATAATAACAAAGGACAATATGACAGGGCGATTTCCAATTTTCAAAAGGCGTGTGATATGGGATATGGATTAGGCTGTAATAATTTGCAAAGGATTTAAAGGGACAGATAACTAAGAAATGTGCAAACTACATTTACGAAACAATCAGATTTTTTGCCAGGTGAGGAAACCAGTATCATAGAAAATGGGGTTTCATGTCAGAAGGCAAGGTTGTGTGTCAATGTGAGGGAGGCGAGGGAGTTGTGAAAGAGCAATTATTGTTGCAACTTATTCTGAATTCTGATATTCTGAATTCGGAATAATAATGGGGGTGTAAAATGCAGGCTGTAAAATCTATGGTTGCGGAGATAAAATCCCGCGGTCAACTGACAATACCCAAAAAAATCAGGGAGGCGAGCCACCTTGAGGAAGGGGAGGCGGTTTCTATCATCCCTGTCGGAGACTCTATCATCGTTACCCCTAAGAGGCTTGAGCTCGATGAGGCAAGGAAGCAGTTAAGAAAGATACTTAAAGGATCAGGTCTTTCTGTGGAGGAGCTTTTGGGAGGCATTAAAGAGGAAAGGGAAAACCTTTATAAAGAGAGATATGGCAAAAAGGGCAGTTAGGGTATTCCTTGACTCCAATGTCATCCTTTCCGGCCTCCTTTCGGACAGGGGAGCGCCTCGTGTAATCCTTGATATACTGTGCCTGAAACTCCCGCTTCTTATTGGAATTACCGGGCGGTATAACATCATTGAGATAGAAAGGAATTTAGCAAATAAGCTCCCAACCGCTATCCCTGTGTATAAAAAATACCTGCCAAAGTTGAACCTTGAGATTATCCAACTCCCTTCACAAGAGGAGATAAAAAGTCTGGCTGGGCATACATCAGACAAGGATGTTCCGGTGCTTGCCTCTGCGCACAAAGGCAAGGCTGACTTTCTTGTGACAGGGGATAAAAAAGACTTTTCGGTTTTAAAAACAAAAGGTCTTTATACATTTAGTATAGCGACTCCTGCGGAGTTTCTCTATACCATAATCCCGGAAGTTGTGAAGCATCTTTCCAGTGTCTCTTAAAACGCAGCAGAGATTGTAGAGGAACCCCTTTTCTATAACGCAAACGGAGGATAAATTGGAACAAGATAAAGAACTCGTAAAGCCAAAAAATGTTTTTGAAAGCCTCAACTGCGCAATAGAGGGCATCATCTACGCAGTCAGGCATCAGA
>JACQEJ010000168.1 GCA_016200645.1 Deltaproteobacteria bacterium
CTCACCTAAATAAAATCATCGCAATATTGAAGATTGACAGGATACGGGAGTGGTGATAGATTTAACCCATTATAATGACCCCCGTTAGACCTGTTTCAATATTACATGTTTATCAAAAAACACAAAGAGAGGATACTTTATTAAACCAAAGAATGAATTATTTAAAAAGAGGTCTAACGGGGTGAAGATTAAATTGAAAATATTCCGCTGCGACCCGATGGGCAAGGGAGGCTGCGAGCCGTTTCTACAGGCATACGATATAGAGGCAAAGAATGGGATGACCATCCTTGACGCCCTTCACCTTGTGAAGGATAAGCAGGACGGAACACTGTCATTCAGGCGCTCATGCAGGAGCGCCATCTGCGGCTCCTGCGCTGTGAATATAAATGGTTTTCCAAAACTTGCCTGCAAGACACAACTTATTGCCGAATATAAAAAAAACGAAGCGATTGTCATTGAGCCTCTTTCCAACCACAGGATAATAAAAGACCTTGTTGTTGATTTCAATCCATTCTGGGAAAAGATAAATAAAATAGAGCCATGGCTGAACCCCGTCAAAGGTTTTCTTACAGAAGAAGATGTTTCTCCTATTAGCGGTAAAGCCTTTTTCAAGGAGACCTCTAACGGGGTGAATCGCAAGGGAACCGTCAGCCATCATACGTCATCCATCGGCAAACAGGCTATCCTCAAGATAAACGATTCCAGTAAATGTATTATGTGCGGCTGCTGTAACGGCGCATGCAATGCGCTGGAGATTGATAAACATTTTATTGCTCCGGCGGCGCTGGCAAAGGCATGGAGGTTTGTAGGAGACGAGCGGGAGGGAGAGAAGAAAAAGAGACTTGAAAAGCTGAGCGAAGAACATGGCATGTGGGACTGCATAAGATGCATTCACTGCACCCAGTATTGCCCGAAGGATGTGAAGCCTCTCCGGCAGATAGAAAGATTGAGGGCGGAGGCAATAAAACAAGGCATTCTGGATAACAACGGCGCACGGCATGTGGAATCTATGGTGGATTCTGTGAAAAGGGTGGGCAGATTGGATGAGGCTGCCATGACCTTCAAGACCCTCGGGTTTTTGAGGTCTTTAGGGATGATACCATTCGGGCTTAAGATGGAGATGCACGGCAAGATGCCGATGCCGCTCATATTCCCGCAGATTGAAAAGATAGAAGAAGTGAAAAAGATATATGAGGAGATAGAAAAGAGGAAGAGGCAGGTTGAGGTTAAGGTTGAGAAATAGTTATGGCCAAAACCTTAAAATATGCCTATTATCCCGGCTGCGCCTCTCAGGCGATAACAAAAGAGGCAAATGCAACAACCCGAAAGATTGCCAAAATTCTCGGCATAGAACTTTATGACATGCCGGGGGCAAACTGCTGCGGAGCGGGGCTTTTAACGGACTACGACTACGACCTGTATATTGCATTAAATGCGCGAATCTTTGCTCAAGCAGAGAAGATGGGCATGGATATAATGACCATATGCTCCACATGCCTTATGGTCATGTCCGCGGCCAACAGGGATTTAAAAAATGATACCGGTCTTTTGGAAAGGACAAATGACATACTGGCAGCTGCAGGGTTGCGATACAAGGGAACTATAGAGATAAAACAACTTCTCTGGGTTTTGGCTGGAGATTACGGGTTGGAGAAATTAAAGAAGCAGATAAAAAAGCCGTTGCATAATCTGAGGGTAGCTCCTTTTTATGGATGCCATTCCCTGAGACCAAAAGATGTGCTGGGTTTTGACGACCCCGAAAGGCCGTGGTCTCTTGAAGCTGTGATTACTGCAGTCGGCGCAGAGGTGGTGGAATATAACGGAAAGACCAAGTGCTGCGGCTTTCAGGTGGATCTGGTGACTGAGGATGCTGCTGTAGAGATGACAGGAACGAGGCTTCTGGAGGCCAAAGGTGAAGGTGGAGGTTGTATGGTGACCCCGTGTCCTTTTTGTCATATCAATCTGGATAATTATCAGGGCATGGCGGAGAAAAAGATGGGGCAGAAAATAGATATGCCGATTTTTCATCTTGCGCAGCTGGTCGGCCTTGCCCTTGGCATGACAGCAGAGGAGCTGGAATTGTCCAGGCATCTTGTGTCTGCCAGGGATGTTCTCAAAGAGGCGAAGTTGGCGGTTTAAGATAGGCTGGAGGAGGAAAGAGTGAGCCTTTTTATCACATTTGAAGGGGTTGAGGGGAGCGGAAAGACAACGCAGATGGAGATGCTGAAAGAACATCTGGAATGGAAGGGATTTCCGGTTGTCGCTACACGAGAGCCGGGCGGAACCGAATTGGGCGAAAAGATAAGGGGAATGCTCTTAAATACCGAAGGCGAGACCATTGCCCCGTGGTCAGAGCTTTTGCTTTATGAGGTATGCCGGGCCCAGCTGGTTTATGAAGTTATCAAGCCTGCGCTGAAAGATAAAAAGATTGTCTTATGCGATAGATTTGCAGATTCTACCGTAGTTTATCAAGGCTATGTAAAAGGCTTAACCCTTGAGGCTGTTACCAGCCTCAATACATGGACGACCGAGGGCATGGCGCCGACCATCACCTTTATCATAGATTGTCCGCCTGAGATTGGATTGAAACGGGCGCTTGCCAGAATCAATGCCATGCCAAACAGCAATAAGGAAGACCGCTTTGAGAAAGAAAATATAGAATTTCATAAAAAAGTAAGGGATGGTTATTTGAGATTGGCGCAGGAGGCGCCGGAGAGGATCAAGGTCATCAATGGGGACAGAGAAATTTCTGCGATTCATAAAGAAATTTGTCAAATCATTGATAAGGTTATAACCCCGCAAAATTCTTAAGTCGGTTTTTGGGGTATTCTTTATTACAAGGAGGTGAAAAAGCCATGTTTGAAGGGCTATTCCAGCCGATGCATTTAATTTTAATATTGCTCATCGTGTTGATAATCTTCGGCCCAGGTAAACTTCCTCAGATAGGGGAAGGGCTTGGCAGGAGCATCAGGGAATTCAAGAAGGCATTGTCAGACGAAAGTAAGCCGTCATTAGAAAACGAAAAAAATAAAGTCGGCGAAGAGGGCAAGAAAGCTTAGCTGTCCTCGTTTGCTGCCATCTTCAATTGACGGGCATGGTTGTTGCCTGTCTGCTGACAGGCGGGTCGGATAGTGAGTTTTTTCACATCTCAATCCTTGTAACAACGCCGTGGAGCTTGTTGGTCGGCAGTTTATAGAACTTGACAAAGGTGGGCGTAAGTTTTTTGATGACGGAGAATATCTTCCAGATGATGTGCCCGGTTGAGATATCTTCCAGGCCGTAGAAGATCGTCTTTTCTACAATTCCCGCATTTTTCAGTATCTCCTCAATATCAATGATCTCCATGTATCCCATCTGAATCACAAATGTCCGTAGTCCGGGGGCAATCTCGCCTTTAAACGACACTGAGATGCCGAAAGGCTCATCACGGATAACAAGGGAGAAGAGGATATTGTCTTCATAGATGATGTTGTTTCTGAACATGGTATGCACAATGTATGGGTGAACCACATCTATACTCCGTGTAAAGAACAGGGCTGTTCCCTTTATCTTTGGACATTCCTTATATATCTGATTATAGCTGGTCAGAAAGGTTTCTATATTCAGGGGACGGAGGGCATGATAAAGCCTTTTCTGGCCTTTGGTGTAGATGAGAATGATGACAAACGGGATGGCGGCTATGATGATGGACCAATATCCGCCGTGGGGAATCTTGTACATGTTTGAAAAAAGAAAAATTACATCTACTAGAGTAACGAAGGCCGCGACAGCGGCTTTGAGGCGGTTTCTTTTCAGATAGAATATCCATGTCATCATAATGCCGGTGAGGGTCATGGTTCCCGTAACGGCAAGGCCGTAAGCAGCGGCAAG
>JACQEJ010000007.1 GCA_016200645.1 Deltaproteobacteria bacterium
TCTGTCCAGATGCAGCAACAGAAAATTCTCCGGTACGATTCGACGATTATTCAGAGAGAATACGATACGGTTTTGAGCTTTTTTGGAAGAAAACCTTTTTTAAACGACCGGCTCGTTCCTTCTTTATTGGCCCTTTATTTTATGGTGGATAATGACACCCTTCTCCGGCCGAAAGTGGAATATAATCTGACGGACCATTTAAAGCTTTCTACGGGACTCGACCTGATGATCGGGGACATCGGAGGGCCCCTTCCGGGAGAATTTCATTTTGTCGGATTTTTCAAGAATGAGAGCCGTTTTGAATTTGACGTCACTTACAGTTTTTAACCGGCGGGAAACATGGGGTGTCATTGCGAGGAGGTTTTTTTCGACGAAGCAATCTTTTTTTCCATGCGGATGTTGTGAGATTGCTTCGCTTTGCTCGCAATGACACATTTTATCGCTGTGCTTGGAAATCCCAATTTTCTTTGAGATTGATGGGATTTATTATAAAATGAATAAGTGAAGCCGCACGGGCCCCTGAGTATAAAAGAGTGACGATGAGAAGGATTTTACTGTTCATTTCTATTTTTCTGGCGGGTTGCGCCAATTCCGATTTCCCTTTTTGCTGTGGACAGGCCGGCGACAAGAACGTCCCCTATTCCACGACCTATTTGTTTAGTTTCGGCACCGGATTTACCCCGATTGTCGGGGCGAATACCTTTTTAGGGATTGTTTCACAGGGGGATCTGAATAATCTCTTTAACGCCGCTAACATTTCCAGGATCCCGGGAACCGGCACGATAAACGGAAACGTGGTTTCCTTTTCCGGCGGCACGGTCAGCAATGTCGTTCTTGAAGTCACCGACTTAAATGGGAATAAAATAGGGGATCTTTTTTACAATAGTTTAGGGGGGATTCCTGATTTCTCAAGCACGGCAGGGACAAGTGACAACGGCGGATTTACGGTCCTGAATACGCCGCCGGGAGAAGTTTATATCAGGGCGGTGAAAGGGGGCCGGGGAAATACGGTGGCGACCTCATTTCTGGATTCCGTTTCAACCATTTCCCTCCCTGTTCGTCCCATTGTCCCGCCCTTTTTCGGAATAACGGGCGACGTGCTGGGGTACCCGGGAAATGAAAAGATCAGCGGCGCGATTCTTTCTCCCTTCGGTTTAAAAGGCCTTTCAGTGGTTTCTTCCGGTGGGAGGTACCGTTTTCCCCGGTTGGGGTCTGACAGCCAATTTTTAATTCAGGGAACGGCGTCGGGCTACCTTCCGACGTACCAGGAGATAGCGACGGACCTCAATAGTTGTATTGTTCCGCCGCCGACTTTTTGTACCGGCGCGAATTGCGCTCCGCCGTCTATTAAACTCGGTCCCTGTAATAGCGGCGGCGTCGATTTAACTCAAAATCTCTTTTTTCTTTCCGAGTCAGTCTTGGCAGACTATATAGGTAAAACGCGATTTCTAAAACAGACGGGCTATTCCGGTCTCGATCCCTCGGCCGGAATTCTGGTGGGATCTACGATCGATCAGGATGATACGATCAGAA
>JACQEJ010000164.1 GCA_016200645.1 Deltaproteobacteria bacterium
CCATCCCACAGGCAGGGTGATTGCGGCAAGGGAGCCGTATTCTGTAGATATGCCGAGGCTTATGCAGGCTGCAAAAAAATACGGTATAATCATGGAACTCAACAGCTACCCCGAACGGCTTGATTTGAGCGATGCCTATTGCAGGCTTGCCAAAGACATGGGTGTTATGGCGGCTATATCTACGGATTCCCACAACAGGCAGCATATGGATTTTATACGATTCGGCATCCATACAGCCCGCCGCGGCTGGCTTGAAAAGAAGGATGTTTTGAATACAAGGCCGCTTAAAGAGGTGTTGAAGATATTGAAAAAATAAAAACATGGCGCTTGATAAAGGCGGGCGCTATTCATGGGAGGCTATTATGACTTTTGAACATCTGGAAGAAAAAGAGGCAGTAGAGGTTGCCTCGCTCATAGAGAAAAATGGGTTCGCATTTTATTCTCTCCTTGCGGACAAGACAGAGGATAAGAAGATAAAGACTGTGTTTAAAAAACTTGCAAAGGACGAAAAAAGACATCTGAAGATATTTGAAAAGAAATATTTTCCTGAGGCGGGTTTCGGAGAGGAGATTACGGAAGAGGAACTCGCCATAGAGGATTATGTTGCACGGACAGCTGATCCGAAAATATTTACCGAGGAGATAGATGTGGAAAGGCTGGTCCATGTCATTGATAGTATGAAAAAGGCTGTAATACTGGCCATCCACACCGAGAGGTATGCATCGGAATATTTTGAAGGCATGGCTCAAAAGGCCTCTACGAAAGAAGGCGCTCGAATGTACCGGGGGCTGGCTCATGAGGAACGAGGGCATGCTCAAGAGCTGGAGGCTATATTAAAATCCATGCGGCAGCAATAATTTTTTCAACATCTTCCACTATTTTATAACCGGAGGTAAAAGAATTTGGCGGACGTTCAGAACTTAAGTGACACTGCACAGGAAAGCTTGTGGGTGATGATTACAGGCGCAAGCGTTATGGTAAAATTTGTGCTTATCATCCTCCTTGCATTTTCCGTGCTGTCGTGGGCAATCATTATTTACAAATATCGCATCTTGAGAAAGATGGAAAAGGAGTCTGTCTCATTTCTGGAATTTTTCTGGCATAAGAAACAGTTTGCGCCGATATTTGAGGCCTCGGGAGATTATCAATACACGCCGCTGGCGAGGCTGTTTGCCGCAGGCTATAAAGAATTGCTGCTGGCAAGGGCGCAAAAAAGAGAAAATATTCCGTTTGGCGTTGGAGAGATAGACAGCATCCAGCGGGTGTTGAAAAAGGCAATATCCACGGAAATAAGCAGGATGGAGAAGGCCGTCACCTTCCTTGCCACAACAGGGAATACCACGCCGTTCATCGGCCTGTTCGGCACGGTATGGGGGATTATGAACTCATTCAGGGGGATAGGATTAAGGGGTTCGGCAAGCCTTGCAGTGGTCGCTCCGGGCATATCCGAGGCGCTTATAACCACCGCCATGGGTCTTATTGCCGCCATTCCCGCGGTTGTTGCATACAATCATTTTGTAACAAGGATTAACAGAATGGCTGTAGAAATGGAAAACTTTGCGGCAGATTTTTTAAATATCGTGGAAAGAGAATTGATGAAGGAAAGAAAATGACGGATTTTTCATTTTCAAGGCCGGGGCAGCGGACTGTGCTGTCCCAGATAAATGTCACGCCCCTGGTGGATGTGATGCTGGTGCTGCTCATCATCTTTATGGTGACTGCGCCCATGCTTCAGGAGGGGCTTGATGTCAATCTGCCGAAGGTAAAAACATCGGCATTGACATCGGAACAAGAGCCTCTGGTCATAACAATAAATAAGGAAGGCGCAATTTTCATAAACAAAAACAGGATACCTTTTTCTGATTTAAAAGAAAAGCTGCAAAGGATTTATCAAACGGAACGAAGGAAGAAAGATACGATAGTCCTTTTAAAGGCGGATAAAGAGGCATTTTACGGCAATGTGGTGAAGGCAATGGCAGAGATAAGAAAGGCAGGCATAGAAAGGATCGGCATGATGACAGAACCTGCTCCCGGGGAATAGATGGGGGCCGGTTTCTATAATCAAGGGCAAGAGGAGCCGGGCTTTGGCATAACGGTAGTCATTTCTCTTTGCCTGCATATTATTTTTTTGGCCTTTATATTTTTCCTTTCCGGCGAAAACCCTTCAAGGAAATTTGCGGCGCCCATTTACACCGTTGACCTGCTGCCTTTTGAAAAACCGGCGGCAGCCCCTTCAAAGGCTGAAACCATAGAAAAACCCGTTAAGCCCCCTGCTCAGGCTGAATCCAAAAAAGCCGCCTCAATGCCTGCTGTAAACCCCCACACCAAAGATTTTGGTGTGGGGGTAAAGGAAAAGGCTATTTCTTTAAAAAAGGTTAAAGAGCCATCTCTGGACGCGGCCATTAAAAAAATAGAAGGGCGGGTGAAAAAGAGAGACGCGGAGGAGGCAATAAACAGGGCGATAGAGGGATTGGAAAACAAACAGCTTGAAAAAAAGATTAAAGAGATCAGAGAACGGGTGGCTCACCGGGAGGGGATTGTGAAATCTGTTCAACCTCCGGGCATGCCGCATGGAGGCGGCGCGGCGAAAAAGAGCGAAGACATGGAAGTAAGATACGGCCAGCTCATAGGGGATATCATCCACGATAAATGGAATTATCCAGGCGCTATTCAGGAAGGCGACAGCGCTGTGATAGATGTGCGCATAGATAAATCAGGACGCCTCATAGAAAGCCGCATTGAACAATCATCCAGCAACGTCCTGCTCGTTCAATCCGCGGTCAGGGCAATAGAAAAGGCAGCCCCGTTTTTTCCGCCGCTCCCCCAGGAGCTGGGGAAAGATGTTGTGGAAATAGGCGTCTGTTTTCCAAGGTGTGAAAAATAAAGTCGTGGACTCAATTTGCCCCTTTATAGCGGTGTTATGAGCGGTATGTCAAACTTGCAGGATATTTCTACACCAGCGGATTCCATACAGGCAGGGCTGATTGATAATTTAGGATTTAATGTGTTAGTGTGAACACCGAGCATTTTACCAGCAAGATGGTATAAGGGAATCTTATGTCAAACAAACTTCTATCAGCTATAAGGGATACTCAGGGAAGGGAAAATGGTAAATAAATCGCCTTTTAATGGGTGTCCCCATTATATGTTCCTTAATAGGGTGTCGAAAACTATTTTTTAGCTATAGAATAAGCCAATATTATGATATAGAATTTATAAAGCAGCAAATAAGGAGGTCAATTTTATGAAAGAAGCAGTAATGAAACTGCAGATTGAAAGTCTGGAGCAGCAATTGAAGGTGCTGAAGTCGAAAATTATTACTCCTAAAAAAGGAAAGTTCTTATCGGATTTGTATGGAGCTTATGAGGGTAAAATGGATATTTCCCTTGAAGAGATCAAAAAATATGAATACTCCTTTAAGAACAAGATATGACCTATATTGTTGACACTCCTAAGCACCTCATTTCAATCAAGCGTATCAATATAGATTTCGATATGGTTTTAGAATACCTCAGTGAATCTGAAAACTGCGTTGTCTACCCTGTGGACGAAGACGTTGTTGAAAAGATGCCGGACAGCCTCAATATCCACGATGCCTTGATAGTTGGAACAGGTCTTGTTTACAAGAATATC
>JACQEJ010000170.1 GCA_016200645.1 Deltaproteobacteria bacterium
ATGGCGTGATCCTCGCTCAGCACGATCACCCTGTCGGCCAGATCCTCTACGATGCTCAAATCATGGGTTGCCATGATGATGGTTTTTTTCACCATCCGTAGTCCTGTTAGCAGTTCAAAGAGCCAGACCTGCGTCCTCGGATCAAGGCCGTTGGTCGGCTCGTCTAAAAGCAGCACATCGGGATTCAGGGAAAGAACCGAGCCGATGGCAACCTTCTTTTTCTCGCCGCCGCTTAAATGATGCGGCTGCCTGTCTTTCAAAGCCGTGATGCCTAACATATCCAATGTATCATCAACACGCTTTCTTACTTCATCCTTTAGTATATCTAATTGCAGCGGACCGAACGCAATTTCATCCCAAACTGTGGGGCAAAATATTTGAACATCCGGTTCTTGAAATACAAAGCCGAGCTTGCTTCGGAAAAATCCGGAAAAGTCCCCGCTCAAGGTATCCTGTGAAAGCGGCCTGCCGAGGGCGGTTACCTTGCCTTGCGAAGGGAAGGCAAGCCCGGCAAGTATCTTCAAAAGCGTTGACTTGCCGCTTCCGTTTGCGCCGAGGATGGCGAGACTCTCGCCGCTTTGAACCTGCATGTTGACATCTTTGAGGCCCACATGCTTATCGCCGTAGAGGTAGCTGATGCCTTGTATGTTGAATATGGGTTCGGACATAATACAACAGGCGATGGGCTATTGGCTATGGGCAATGGGTTTTTCCTATTGCCTATCGCCTCTTGCCTATAGCCTATCTCCTATAATTGCACTGATAGTAAAAATACAAATATTGCGAATCCTATCCATGCGTAATCCCTCCCCTTCATCTCAAACGCAGTCATGGTTTTTACCTCGCCGGAAAACCCCCGCGCTGTCATGGCAAGATACACATCCTCCGCCATCTCCAGCGAGCGCTCCATGATAAGCCATATCCTGTTGGCAAGCCAGCCCCTGCTTTCCCGGACGGTTGACGGTTTTATGGTTCTCGCTTTTCGTGCCAGATGGCCCTCCTCCGCAATCTTTATCAAGACCATAATATACCGGAAGGTCATGGAAAGGGCTGCGACAAAGATTTTTGGAATCGGAAAACTTTGCAGCGCCCTGAAGACATCCGGATAGTTTGTGGTAAGCATAAAGAGCGATACAAGAGAAACCATTGCAGCCACCCTCAAAAGGAGGACGGTTATGCCTTCCAACCCTTGCCTTGAGATATACAAGTCATGATGATTGACGCTGAACGATGTTATTGTCACCGGATCACCTGCTGTTATGAAATTAAATGCCGTGGGCAAAACCAGAACAAAGGTAAAGAAGAGAACCGGCCATACCCGTTTGAGCAAAGCGGACGCGGTTATCTTTGAAAACGCGGCAAGGACTGCGGCAAGTGCGACAAATCCCGCAAGCGCAGGTATATTTTTCAGCATTGCCGCCGCGATAACGAGCAGAATCACACCCAGGAGTTTCGCCCGCGGATCGATTGCCTGAAGCAGCCCGTTCTTATTTGCAAAACCCTCCGGAAGAAGAACCTCTTTTATAAAAGAGGCAATGGCCTCTATGTTTTTTTCAATAAAACCCTTGCCCCTGCCGATAGCGCAGCATGAGCACGGCGCGCCGGCGCTTTTAAGCCAGTCGGGGATTTTTATCCCTTTTTCCATATCCGTCCTGCCAGATATATTATCAGCACGATGATACTGCTTCCTATGGCAGCGGAAATAACATAACCTAATGCTGATTTTGCGTGGCTGTTAAATCCCGGAATATTATAATCAGGCATGAGGCTTGTCCATAACCCCTCAAGACCCTTAAGACCTTCAGGGAGATAGCCAAGAACCGCTGTCAATTTCTCTGATGCCCATTCGCCCCATGCAGCGCCCTTAGCCAAAAGGCCTATTGGTGTAAGGATTATCAGGATTATGAGCGCTATCCACAGCGGCTTGAGCGGATTTGCCGCAGGCTTGTAGAGCATAGCCTCATTTGTTTTGAAAACATATGAAACAATCATAGCAGTGCCAATTGCCTCAACAAGACCGAAGAACATTAGATGGCTTGCGGCCATTGCAGGTATTGTAACCGATAAAGGATATGGCGCATACAAAGGTATGCCGTCAGGCGAACTTGCTATAATCGGCTGTATGCCCAATTCAATCGCAACGGCAAGGGCAGCAATATTCATGGCAACATAACCTGCAATAAAAAGCGCAACCCATTTTCTTCTTTGACCCGGATTGCCGGCAGCAATAATATGGAATACATAGTAGCCTGCAAAAGGCATCAGGAATGCCATATTAAAACAGTTGGCCCCCAAGGTTGTAATGCCTCCATCGCCAAACAAAAACGCCTGAATCGTGAGCGCCAGAGACAGTGATATAACCGCGGCCCATGGCCCCAGCACGGATGCCGCCACAACGCCGCCAACCATGTGGCCTGTAGAGCCGCCGGGTATAGGAATATTGAACATCATAATTACAAATGTAAATGCAGCGCTCAGCGCAAGGAGCGGTATCTCTTTTGCATGCAATGTCTTTTGAAGCCTCCTTGCTGCCAGGTACCATATCGGCGCCATAACTGCATAGAAGACACCGCATGTCTTGGGGCTTAAATATCCGTCAGGGATGTGCATATCATTAAAGTTGAAAGATTTAAGTTGAAAGATTTAAGTTAACTTTCAACCGTCAACCGTCAACTTACAACTGTCAACTTTCAACCGTCAACCTGCAACTTGCAACTTCTCCTCTGCCATTATAAGCAGCGCATTTACAATGGCAACTGCCACAGTGCTGCCGCCTTTTTTGCCTTTGATGGCGATATAAGGGATATCCAATTTCATCAGCTCTTCTTTTGACTCTTCTGCATCAACAAAACCCACAGGCACGCCTATCACCAGCGCCGGGGCTGCCTGACCGGCCTTTATCATCTTTATGAGTTCCAGAAGCGCAGTAGGCGCATTGCCTATGGCAACAATCGGGGGCGCAGGATTTTCTTTAATTCCGCAATCCGCATTCCGCAATCCGCATTCAAACGCCTTTCTCATGGCTGCCGCAGTCTTGGTCATATTATGTTTTTTCGCATACTCTGCCACATCCGCATCCGCCACATAGCATCTGACTTTGCCGCCGAACTTCTCCAGCTTTTCCTTGCTGATTCCAACTTCTGCCATCCGTACATCCGTAATTATATCAGCGCCTTTTAAAACTGCATCTATGCCCGCCTCGATTGCGCCGTTGCCGAACCTGACCAGGTCCGCATATTCAAAGTCCGCCGTAGTATGTATCAATCGCTTTACGATAGGCAGTCCCATAGCATCAAATCTTGACTCATCAAGCTGCTCGCCTATCAAACGGAAACTCTCAGCCTCAATGGGATGCTGATGAAGTTGCAAGTTGCAGGTTGCAAGTTTCAAGTTACTTGCATCTTGCATCTTGCATCTTGCATCTTCTATTCTTTCCACTGCCACATCCACCAGCTTTTCATGATAGCCGAGATGAGGGGCAAGGATAATTTCAAGGTGCGGATATTTTTTCTTTGCCGTCGCTATCTCAAACGGAAGGTCTTTGGTCACATGGCTGCCCATGTAAAGAAAATAGGGATGAACAATTATCTTTTGAACCCCCTGCTCTGCCAGAATATCCACCGCTTCGGCGAAATTAGGGGATTCAAATTGCAAAAATGCGGGCTGGACAATGTCATAACCGCCTTTTGCTTTTACTCCACGCGCAATTTCGCGCAATGTCTCATTCGCCTTTGACACGGGGCTGCCGTGGCCGAGAATGAGAACTGCTGTTGTGCGTAATGCGTTGTGCGCAATGTGTGTCATAAAAATCTCTTTTTCAAGGCTAAAGCCCGTAGCTCAAGCCTTCAGGCTTGAGGTCTTTCAAAGCTAAAGCTTTGAGCTACAGGATAGAGGCCATAACTCGAACTTTCAGGTTTAAAATAAAAAATCCCCGGCCTTCAACTTTGAAAGACCGGGGATTAACATAAATGCCATTAACCCTCACCTTCTTTACCCCCACACCAAAAATTTTGGTGTGGGGGTTTGCCATCGAAGACTTGTGTGAGGCATATCCGGGCAGGTCTCCTGACTTACGGTTCTCTCTACTCTCCGACGCCTTCCCGCCCCCACACCTAAACATAGGTGTGGGGGCAGTGGCATAGGTGCGGATTTCGTCGCCGTTTACAGTGGCGGGTCCGTGAGGGAGTTTCACCCTCTTTCCTATTCTTCCAGCGCCACCCACACACCTAAACATAGGTGTGGGGGTGGCGCTGGACACCCGAATACTCTATTCAATTGTGCTTCTATCTTTATCTTAAATTAAGCCCTGTGTCAAGAATATTCGAAAAACTTGTGCGATCAAACTAAAATGTAACCTGCATCCTCGCGCCATAGATAAATATGTTATCCTTTGAATTATCTCCACCAGGGTTTACTATGCACTGAATGTCAGGGGATATGCTCAGGTTCTTATTAGCCCAATACTTGTAGTAGGCCTCTATATAATGCTCAAAATCGGCATTGGCCGCATAGCCGTCAAGCCTCAGAGATGCCTTTTTATATTTATCGGTTACATGGCTTGCGCCATAGGCAATGCCGATAACATCATTTGCCCTCCTCCAGCTATTTCCGATGATTTGGCCGCCTGCTGTAAAGACCCGGTCAAATTTTGATACATCCTCATCCTGCATGCCATAGCGGGCAAAAAGGGTTATATCATCAGATATCTGCTGGTCTATGCTCATACCAATGCCCTTATTGGAAAGATTGTCCTTGCTTGAATCAAGGAGGTCTGTATGCTTTTTTTCATTGCCCCATCCATAGATGCGATAGTTCCCATTCAGGCCATAGTAGGGCCTCCATATATCCAGCTCTGCTATGAGAAAGGGGTTATCCAGTACATCCTTAAAATTCCCATCTCCTTCAAACATACCGATCCTCCCAACCACCTTCAGACCTTTGTTGTATATGGAAGTGAAGCGGTAGGCCATAGATAGACCGGCGCCATAACCGTTTGCATCTCCCCCGAATTCAAGGGCCAAATTGTTTACAAAGATATTGGCCAAAAACTGATTTGTTTCTGAATTGGCTGCTTTGTTTGTATCAAAAAGCGCTGTTGGGTCCATCTTGCCAAGGGTAAGCTCCAGCCTCTTGTCCCTTATATCCGGGATAGGAAACTCTGTCCAATACCACGCCTCTACCAGCTCAAACTTCGCCTCATTAAATTCCAGGTCCGCATTCGGGCCGGAGAAGGTTGGCGGCAGGTACGGCGCAATCCCTTTGCCCTGACCGATATCGCCTCTGAAGTAGACATTCCCATAGGGGCCTGCAGGCGCAATGAGGAAGAGATCGCCGGAGTAAGAGGCATCGGCCTTTTTCATATACCCTTGGCTATTTTTGAGAATCCCCTGAATGAATAAAGAGAGGTCTCCACCTATGCTGAAGGCCGCTGCCTTCTCCTTGAGGACCTTTATCCTGGCTGTCCTGTAGTCTACCATATCCAGCTCCCTATCAATTGTGTTTATATGCTCGCTTATCTCCTTCAGGAGCGGCCCGTGCTCCTCCTTCATTGTCTTTTCAAGCTCCTCAGTCCTTTTTTCAAGGGTCTCTATCCTCTTTCGCATCTCATCCTCTGCTGCAAAAGAGAGGAGTGAAAAGAGCGGGATCTGCAGGATAATGGCCATGAGCATAGCCCGCGTCACACTGAGATGAAATTTTACTTCCATAAAAATCTCCTTTGAATGTGATTATTATTTTCAATAAACTTAGATAAAAAAGACTAATATCCTCCCTTTTTCCCGGCCCCAAAGAAGGTAAACTCCCACTCCACCTCAAAGGGCTTGAACCACTCTCTCACCCCTGTCTCCCTGTCCGTGTGCCTGCCGAACTCCCCCTTTTTGAGCGGGTTGCCTATCTTATAGATGACCTTATATTTCCCTGCGCCAAGCATCTTTACATTGTCGCCGTAATGAGGACCGTCGTTTGCCACCATCGGCATCATATGACCCTCTATCTTCTGGTTTGTGTCAAGTTTTATAATGGTGTAGTCTATGCTGAGATTTGGCATCCACTCACCTGCAGCAAAACCATTGGGGTTGTTCTCAGCCGCCTTTATATCGCATTCCAGATGAATATCTGATTCGCCCCTCGCTTTCATAATTCCTTTCGGCTCCATCTCAATGGCCTGAAGATAGACCGCTGCTATCTCCATGCCGTAAAGTGACTGGGGAAGCCCTATGGGCGTCTCCAGGGCCTGTGCATTAGAATAGGTTGAAAACAGAAATCCTGCTGTTAATATTATTGCTTTTAAGTGTTTCATTTCTTTTCCTCCTTTAATTTTAAATTTGAAATTTGAAATTTAATACCCCACCCCCTTCCTGTCCAGCTCTTTTGCCGATTTCTTCAGCTCATCTGTGAGATTCGCTGTTTGCCTTTTCACATCTGCGAGAGGAGCCTTATCTAACATCGCCTTCCGCAGATCAGAAAACCCCTTTTCAAGCTCGGCAGCCTTTTTCAGGGATATAAACCGCCTGACCGCTATCTCCATATTTGCCTTATCTCCCTCAAATATGCCGAAATAGGCATCCGCCACCTTCTCCATTGCATCGGACGCCTTGCCATCCTCATAAGACTTCAAGGCGCTGTGCAATGCCTTTTCAATCTCATCTGCAATATGCGCCCAGTTATTCTGGCCGGCCAGAACCGTGCCTGTTACAGAGCAAAGAAGAATAACCAATAAAACCCATTTCAATGCCGGCATCTTCATCACCTCCTTTTTGATTGTGATTGTTATTTTCATTACCCTTTAAAACAAAACCCTCTGCCATGCCGCGGCCACAACCGCTATGCCTACGATATTCGGGATCACAGCCATGCTCCAGCCGTTATGCAGCCTTACAGCCAAATAGATACTCCACATCCCCCCGGCTGCAAATAAGAAACCCTGCACCATGTGAACAACATCCTTACTTATGCCAAGATCACCCAGTGATTTAAACAGTATCAGTCCAAGCCCAAGGATAAGAGATACCAGCGCGACAGGCGCATAGAGATAACCAAGTCTTGCAACTGTTGTCATAACCGGCTCTTTCTCTTTTAAAATAAAGGCCGATATAGCGGTGAGGATAAACAGGATTATTGCAACGGCTGACATGCTGGTCAGCATAAATGTTGTTATTGAAATAAAATCAAGCCAATTAAATACATCGCCTGCCGAAGGATAGTTGACCATAATCCACCAGGGGCCGCTCCTTCCTATAAAATCTCCCAAGCCGATATTTAATAGAAAACCGCCCAGCATCTGTTTATACCTGATATACATTGGATTTATCTGCCAGTGAAATGCGCCCAACGCAAGGCCTGTTGCCGCAAATAAGAAAATGACTTCCCATAGATTTGGTTCTTTCCCCTGTATTTCTTCTATCTCAATGCCCGGACGCCTTATTCTCAAGCGCAAAGCATTAGATGTCTCAGGATTCACACATCTAAAACACTCAATGCAGTTGGAGCTTGCAACCTTGTTTGCGGTATTTATGAAGGTCGGGCAAACGCAGCCCCTTCCGTCTCCGCCGTTTTTTTCAAAACTTACAGCGCCAAGTCTTGAGAATATTCCGAGGAGAGGCCCTATGGGGCAGAGATAGCGGCACCATGGCCTCCGCCCGCTTGCGTATAAAAAACCGACCAGCGTGGCCAGAACCATTGTCCCGCCAAGAACTTCCATAGCAGCCAGGGGATAATCTCTGGCGCCTATAAGCTGGGCAAGGGTTGTAATAAAGATGAAACTTGCTACAGGCATCCATCCCCAGCGCATCCATCGCGGGATAGGCCTGTTCAGGCCTCTCTTACCTGCGTATTCGCTAAGCGCCCCCTGCGGACAGAAAAGCCCGCACCACAGCCTTCCCAAAAAAACCACTGAAAGCAACATTAACGGAAACCACAATCCCCATATCAAAAACCTTGCCATGAGAGTAAAGTTATTCCCTATTGCAGCATCTTCTGCCGGGAGAGGCAAAAACGGCGGAATAAAAATTAGCGCTGCAAAGACAATAAACATCCCGGCATGGATATATCCGAATCTTTCTCTATTCCTTACAAAAAAGCCCTCAATAAGTCTGACGATATTATTCATGTCATCCCCTTTTTATATCCCTCTCTATTTCCGCAAATATATCTTCAAGCCCTTGCGCAAGCTTATCCAGATGCGCTGTCACCTCGTGGATCTTTTTATCTATATCTGCCAGGTGTTTTCTTATCTCATCTACCTCCCGACCAGTAACTCCGCCGGCCAATCCATGAGCTATCATTGCATGCTGACTCACATCATCCAGTATATCGTGCAGATTTTTTATATCAGATTCTATGTGGGATATATCCCTTGTCACCGTTATCATCTCTTTGTAAGGTCTTAAAACAAGGCTGTAAACAATAGCCGCAATGAGCGCCAGAATAAGAATCGCCTGAAGCAGTACCCCTTCCCATGTCGGGTAAATCCCCAGAAAACTTATTGCCGGCAGCCATTCAACAGGTGTAGCTGAAATCCAAATAGCCTCCTGCAGATCCCGTATGCCCTTTCCCGCAAATGTAAATGCAAGGTAATAGAGGAGCGTGGATGTGACAGCAAAGAAAGGTCTTATAGGAATCCTGACGCTCCCGTATTTAATCAGGATAAATAGACCGATGAGAAAGAGAGAGCCCACGGCAAATCCTGCAATAACTGCGCTGCCATGCGCATCTGCGCCGGAATATAATGCCTGATAAAAAAGGATCGTCTCCGCTCCCTCGCGATAAACAGCCAGAAATGCCGCAAAACCCAGCGCAAAGATATTTCCTTTGCCAAGCGAACTTTCTACTTTTGATTTTATATAATGCTGCCACCTGGCAACCTCTATCTTCGTTATAAGCCAGTAACTCACATAAAAGAGAACCGCTGTGGCAAAAAGCATGGTAATGCCCTCAAGGGCCTCCCTGCCTGCGCCGCTTATACGGATTACTGTCTGAAGAAGTATGGCGGTAAAAATGCTGGCGATAACGGCTAAGCCCGCGCCTTTGTATACGGTCTTGACCTTGCCTTTTTGCCCTGTTTTTGCAAGGTAGGCGCTGATAGCGCTTATTACAAGGATTGCCTCAAAACCCTCTCTTAAGATTATTATGAACGAATTAAAGAATGTGGTGTACGACGGCTCTTTCTTCCCCTCCCCCTTTTCCGGCAGTTTCCTTGCGTCATTTTCCAGCGCCTGCGCAAGTAGACCGATCTTTTTCTTTACATCATCCACGGACGCATGTGAGGTCATAGCATTTCTTATATCGCTGAACATGGATTCCAGCTCAGTCTTCCTGTCTGTGGAAATATATACGCCAACGGCAGTCTCCATGCCGCTCCCTTCAAAGCCGTTAAAATACGCCTCAGATACGGATGCCTTTGCATTATCTATCCTCCCCTCTGCATACGCATCCCCTCCATTATTCAACATCCCTTCTATTTTATGCGCAATTTCCTGCCACCCGCGTCCGCCTTCGGCGTGCGCCCGGCTCGCAAAGGATAGGGATATCAGAGCAACAATAGCAACACAGGACATTCGTTTGAATAGCATCGCGCCGCCTCCTCGGTCGTTATATTGATAATGATTATCATTTTTAAATTATCCTGTCAAGTGTTTTTTTACAAAGATTAGCAGAAGGCCGGCAATGTTAAATATCTTGACTTATATATGAGGATTTGAAAATATTTGTATCAATTCCATAGTCTCATGATCGGGAGATAACATCATGCCTTTACGAATCTATAATTCTCTCAGCCGGCGGAAAGAAACATTTCAACCCGCAAAAAACGGCGAAGTTACCATGTATGTCTGCGGGCCCACGGTTTATGATCTGAGTCATATCGGCCATGCCAGAAGCGCGGTCGCCTTTGATGTAATCTACCGCCACCTGAAATATAAGGGCTTCACTGTGAAATACACGAGGAACTATACAGATATAGATGACAAGATAATAAACAGGGCAAATAAAGACGGCGTAAGCTGGAAGGAGATAGCAGAGAAATATATCAAGGCGTTTGATGAGGATATGGCAGCGCTTGGCGTAGAGCTTCCGACTTATTGTCCAAAGGCTACAGAGACCGTCTCTGAAATTACAAATTTCATACAAATGCTTATTGATAAAGGCTTTGCCTATGTGATTGACGGCGATGTCTATTATTCGGTGAGAAAATTTATTGGTTACGGCAAGCTGTCCGGCAAAAAAATAGAAGAGCTTGAAGCAGGGGCGCGGGTTGAGGTGGATGAGCGAAAACAAGACCCGCTGGATTTTGCACTCTGGAAAAAAAGCAAACCGGGCGAGCCCTGGTGGGAAAGCCCGTGGGGCAAAGGAAGGCCTGGCTGGCACATAGAATGCTCTGCCATGAGCAGGAAATTTCTGGGAGATACCATAGATATCCACGGCGGCGGCAAGGATTTAATTTTTCCGCACCACGAAAATGAGATTGCCCAGTCCGAGGCCGCCACAGGCAAGCTATTTGTAAGATTCTGGCTGCACAACGGTTTTGTGAATATTGAGAAAGAAAAGATGAGCAAGTCGTTGGGGAATATCCTTGCCATCAAAGATGCCCTAAAAAATTATTCATTTGAAGCGGTGCGGTTATTTCTCATCTCAAACCACTACCGCTCGCCTATAGATTATAGCCCCGATGCCTTAAGAGAGGCCGAAGTTGCCCTTGAGCGATACTACAGAACTTTAGAAAGAATGGAAAAAGATTGGCCCGATGTTACAAATGCGAAAGTACATGAAGAAAGAAAAAAACAGGCCTTTCAGACCTTCACCAATGCTATGGATGATGATTTCAATACCGCCTCTGCCGTCGGTTTTGTTTTTGAAGAAGTGAACCGGGCCAATCGCTTGATGGACTCGGCTGCTGCAACAGGCGTGGATAAAGAATTCCAGGAGGTTGTGCCTGTTATCAAAGCGGTTTTCAAAGAAGCTGCTTCAATCCTCGGCGTATTTCATAGGAAACCGGAAGAATATTTTGGAGAGAAAAGGGCTCATATCCAAATATCAGAAGAAGAGATCGCAAGATTATTGCAGAAAAGGGATGCGGCGAAAAAGAAAAAAGATTTTAAAACAGCCGATGCTGTCAGGAATGAGCTGGAGAGGAAGGGGATTATCCTTGAGGATACCCCCAGAGGAACAACCTGGCGCATTAAGATAGGATGACCGTAAAATTTCTATATCAAAGAGAATTTTAGGTTCTTTCGTATTTTACCCCCACACCAAAGAGAAACATTTTGGTGTGGGGGCATGCCTCTCCCAATGAGTTTTTTTAAGTAAAATCAGCTTTTTTACGAAAGAACCGAATTTTATCATTAGATTATTTAATACCCAGCATCTTTAACAGAGTCGGCCCGTCAACAAATCCGGGGAGCATCCTGCCGTCGGGGAATATCAGGGTCGGCGTTCCCGTAATGCCCAGAGACTTGCCAAGTTTTATATTTTCATCCAC
>JACQEJ010000169.1 GCA_016200645.1 Deltaproteobacteria bacterium
ACCCTTGACCCTTGACCCTTTTCTAATGTATATTGATACACCTCGCCGAGTCCTGTTGATATTGGTCCCATCGCAGGCTCAATCCCTGCGGGCAATTTCGCTTTAGCCTCAATAAGCCTCTCAAGGACAAGCTGTCTTGCAAAATAGATGTCAACATCGTCTGCAAAAACCACGGTTACCATTGACAGGCCGAACTTTGAAAGGGAACGAAGCTCCTGCATTTTCGGGAGTCCGGTCATCTGCACCTCTACAGGATAGGTGACGAGTTTTTCCACTTCAACAGGGGAACGGCCTTGCGCCTCAGTAATAATCTGCACCTGAATGTTGGTTACATCAGGAAATGCGTCTATAGGAAGTTTTTTGAAGGCATAAACTCCAAGGGCTGCAAGAAATACAATGGCAGCAATTACTAAAAACCTCTGCTTCAGGGCAAAGGAAATCAATCTGTCTATCATTTATTCTCCCTCCATAAGCCCCTTCAAGCCTTCTGACTTGAGGGCAAAGGCGCCTTTTGTGACAACCCTTTCGCCTTCCTTGACGCCGAAAATGACCTCGTGAAATCCATCTAAAGGAGGCCCTAATTCCACAACCCTTTTCTCAAAAGAGTTTTCGCCCTTTGCGACGAATACAATAGTCTTATCACCCTCCCGCTGGATAGCGGACACAGGTATTGAAAGGAGATCCTTTCCCCCGGCCGATATTTTTATGGCGGCAAACATGCCGGGCTTGAGAATCCAGTTACTGTTCTCCACCTCTATCCTTACCTTCACTGTCCTTGTGCCAGGGTCAATCAGGTCGGAGATGTAGCTTATCGTTCCTCTGAAAACCTTTTCAGGATAAGCGGATACTATGACGGCAACACCCTGCCCCTTTTTTATCTTCGGGATATCCCTCTCCGGTATATCCGCGATAACCCAGACAATTGAGAGGTCTGCAATAGAAAAAAGCGGCTTTACCGGCTCAACAACCTCTCCAAGGGTAAGGTGCCTTTCTATAACCGAGCCTGAAAGCGGCGCATAGATTGCAACCTTTGAGTTTATGGTATGCCCCTTGCCTATGGATGCGATTTCCTCCTCTGTCATGCCGAGGAGATGGAGCCTGTCCTCTGCCGCCTTTAACTCGGTTTTTGCTGAAAGATATTCACCTTCGCGCCTCTGAAATTCGCCGGTAGAGATGACTTTGCCTTCAAGAATTATCTTTGCCCGGGCGTAAGACTTCTCCGCTATTTCAAAGGTTGTCTTTGCTTTAAGATATTGGCTCTGCGCCTCGCCAATCTCTGTGCTGTCAATAATTGCCAGGGCGTGCCCCTTCTCAACATAATCACCGAGATTTGCATAGACCTCTATCGCCCTGCCGGATATACGCGGGCCCACATGGGCAAGCCTTGTCTCATTTATGGAAACATTTCCAGAAAAGGCATACTCAACCTTGAATGGTCTTAAAGAAACCGCTTCAACCTTGATACCGGCCTTTTCTACGGCCTCGGGCCTGAGCAGTATCAGGCCGGGTTCCTCTTTTTTATGTTCTTCAGCAGTTCCATTTTTTGCCTCTTGCTGCTTTGACCCGTTGCATCCGAAAATAAAAATTGCCGCAATGAAAATGAGAAATATTTTGTTTTGAAACATGAATAGACACCTCCAATTATTTTAACCCCAGATAGTTTCAATCAGGGGGCAGACCGCCTGCAGCCCTCTCCAATGCTGCCAGAGAGGATTCCAGCTCAAAAAACGACTGGTAATATTCTATGAGGGTCGATAGGTAGACCCTCTGGGCATCGAGAAAATCAAGGAGGCCTGACTCGCCCTGCCGGTAAGAGAGGTCGGCAATCCTTAACGCCTCTTCAGACTGCCTGAGCAGTCCTTTTTCAAAGACCTCTATCTGATCGAGGGCGACCGTATAATTCTGAAACTCCTCTGTTATGACCTTTGACAATTCGACCCTTGTCTTAAAAATCTCAGCCTCTGCCTTTGCCAATCCCCCGGCCGCGCTAGCGATCTCTCCCTTCCTCTGATACCAGAGAGGAATGGGAATGGAAAGGGCAAGGCCGTAAGAATCCTTGTCCGTCTCCTTATTAAAAAAACCCTTTACGGCCACCCCGGGAAAGACAGACGCCTTTTCCATTTCAAGGAAATAACTTTTTGCCTCAGCCTCTCTTTTTGCCTTGAGTATAAACGGATGTTTTTCCATAGCGGTTGATAAAAGCGCCTGAAGCCCGTATTTCTTGTCAGGGGCTTTGAATGCGCCGTCTATGTCAAAATCATTTCTTAATGAATTTCCCAGCAGCGCATTCAATACTGCGCGAGAAACCGCAAGCCTGCTTCCGGCCTTCTTCAATTCCTTGTCAGCCCTGAGCGTCTCTACCTTTGCCTTTACAAGCTCAAACTCAGGGGACTCCCCTGCCCTTACCCTTACTTCTACTGTTTTAAGAAGCTCAAAAACGATGCCTGAATTCTCTTTCGCTGTTTCCACAGCCTTCTTATTCAGCAGTAATTGGTAGAATGCCTTCTTTACCTCTGTTCGGAGTTCTAAACCAAAGCCATCAATATCTTTTTCCGCCGCCTGAACCTCCGCCTCTGCCGCCTTCTTCCGGTAAAGCCTTTTACCGGGCCATTCTATCGGCTGACCGATGCCGATGGAGTAATTCCCGTTTGAACCGCCGGTATCAACGGGTCTGCTCATACCGCCTCCCAATTCAATCTCCGGATTAGGATATGCAGCGGCAGATAAAACCGCTCCCCTGCCTGCTTCAAGATTCGCCCTGAAGATTACAATGGACGGATTTTTTTCGACAGCTATTGACAGGATTTCATCAAGGGTGTAAATCCGCCCTTCCTCTGCCATCGCGCTGCAAGGAATCAAAAAGACAGTTAATAAGATAAACATTGGTAGTCTTATCCCTATCACAAGATTGGCCTCCCCTGTTTTTTAGTAGCAAGATAAAAATATACCGTAAAAGGATTGAAAAGATACCGCAGACGACAAGGAACTAAATCGCGCCTTGCCTCAGGGTATTGACATAAGAGAATTGGAGTTTAGATAAGGACTTTGGGCGGCTGAAAGATATTCGCAGATACCTTCTTGAGACATGGATTGCCTGCAAAAGTTAAAGGCAGGCCGATTGCCTGATAAGAAATAACCTCTGTGGATGGAAACTGCAAAAAGCTGAGATGGCACGGACACTGGCATCCATCAAGAACACTGACAGGGGAATGCTCTTTCAAATCGGCTTTTATAAGCTGATTTTCACCCTGTATTCCAAGGGTATTCAAAGACAAATCCTCTCCAATGCAGGCAATATCGGTCATCTGCAAGGTGAAGATGATCAAAAGGAAGATGCCGGTTGCTTTATCAAGGGCAATCATTTTCATACTTGCATTTTTATATTTTTTCCTTGTCATAGTCAAGAGAATTTTTTTTCGTGATTTTTTCGGAGTTGTCCTTCCAATTGCAATTCCTGATAGACAATGTAATTATTGATGACTATAATGTCTCAAAGGCTTCGGCTTTGAAATTCAAAACCCAAAGGAGGTCTTTTAGGATTTTTGTGGAAGATAAAAAGCAAAGAGGCTTAAGAAAAGGCTATACAACAGGCACATGTGCGGCCGCTGCAAGCAAAGCAGCGGCCATTGCCTTTTTGACAAAGAAAAAGGTTAAGGGTGTTGAGGTAACTTTGCCGGTTGGAAAGGCCGTGAACATCCCTGTTCATAGATGCGAGATAGAAAGCGAGCGGGCAATTGCCTCTGTAATAAAAGATGCAGGCGATGATCCGGATGTGACGAATGGGGCGGAGGTCGTTGCGGAAGTATCTACTTCGGCAATTTCAAATTTCAAATTTCAAATTTCAAATTTCAAAAGAGCCTTTCAGTTTACAGTTCACGATTCACAGTTCACGGTTTTCGGCGGAAAAGGAATCGGCATTGTCACAAAACCGGGATTGGCAATACCAATCGGAGAGCCTGCCATCAACCCGGTTCCGCGGAAGATGATAGAGGAAGCTATAAGGGAAGCAATTTCAAATTTCAAATTTCAAATTTCAAATTTCAAATTCTCAGTTACCATCTCTGTCCCAAACGGCGAAGAGATAGCAAAGAAGACCATGAATGCCCGCCTTGGGATTATCGGCGGCATCTCAATACTTGGGACAACCGGAATTGTTGAGCCGGTATCATTATCCGCATATCGTGATTCCATTACATGCGCCATAGATGTTGCAAAAGCATCAGGCTGCAATGAAATTGTCTTTTCAACAGGCAGAAGCAGTGAAAAGGTTGTCGAACAAATTATAGAGCTGCCAGAAGAGGCATTTATTCTTGTGGGCGACCATATGGGATTTGCGCTCAAAAATATAGGGGCCAAATGCTCAGGGGGTCAAAGGGTCAAAAAAATTATTATCGTGGGTCAATTCGGCAAGTTCAGCAAGCTGGCAGCAGGACATTTTGAAACCCACTGCTCGGATTCCAGCATTGAGCTTGAGTTTCTTGCTCATCTTGCAAAAGAGGCAGGGGCAAAAAAAGATATTTTTGAAAGTGTAAAAAATGCGAATACGGCAAGGCATGTATTTTTTATGTTAAAAGAACAAGGATTAGAAAGTGTTTATAAGACGGTTTGCAATAAAGTGAAAGAGAATGCAGGAGAAATTATTGAAGGCGAAATAGATATTGGGTGTATGCTGATAGGATATGATAATGAGGTGGTGGAAAGGGTATGATTTATATTATAGGCATTGGTGTTGAAGGCAAATCCAGTCTTTCGCAAAGGGCGTTAAAGCTGATTCAAGGCGCAGGTATGCTTGCCGGCGGCAGGCGGCACCTTGCCTCTTTTCCCGGCTATACAGGGGAAAGAGTAGTTATAGGTTCAAACCTTGACGCGATTATAAAAGCTATATGCAAGGAGTCAGAAGTCAGGAGTCAGAAGTCAGGAGAGAATATTGTGGTTCTTGCTACGGGAGACCCTAGTTTTTTCGGCATTGCCGATTTTCTCATAAAAAGGCTTGGCAAAGATGCGGTTGAAATTATTCCCAATGTGAACACCATGCAGTATGCCTTTGCGAAGATAAAAGAGAACTGGAATAATGCGCGATTTTTGAGTGTGCATGGGAGAAATAAAAGTCAAAAGTCAAAAGTTAAAAGTCAAAAGTTTGATGAAGGTACTGTTAATGAAATAACAAAGTATGACAAAGCGGGAATTTTTACCGACCCTGAAAATACTCCGGCAAAGATTGCAAAGGCGATGATGGATAAAGGTGTTGAAGATTATCGCGTATATGTGTGCGAGGATTTGGGAACTGACAAGGAAAAAATCACAGAAGGGACATTGGCGCAGATTGCACGGAAAAGATTTTCACCGTTGAATGTGATGGTGTTGATAAGACAGGAGGTGAGGGGTGGGGGAGCGGGAAAGACAAATGCACATTTTGTATCCCACATCCCACATCCCACATCCCACATCCCATTCGGTATTCCCGATTTCTCCTTCAGCCACTCAAATGGCATGATAACAAAAGAGGAGATTCGCGTTATAAGTCTGTCCAAACTAAAGCTGAAACAGGACAGCGTTGTGTGGGACATCGGCGCCGGTTCAGGTTCTTTGTCCATAGAGGCGGCGATGTTCGCAAATTATGGGAAAGTTTTTGCCGTTGAAAAGGATGCGGGCCGGATAAAGCATATAGAGGAAAACAAGAAAAAATTTAATGCCGTCAATCTTGAGATTATTCGCGCAAATGCGCCTGACAGCCTGAAATCTTTGCCTGCCCCTGACGCCGTGTTCATTGGCGGAGGCGGAAAAGACATTGCTCAAATCCTTGATGTCTGCTCAAAGAGGATAAGGCGCGGCGGGAGAATTGTCGTGAATGCCATAACCCTTGAAACACTGGCCACAGCCGCAAATTTTTTTCAAAAAAAGAAATGGGATGTTGAAACCATTTCTGTAAATATTGCAAAAACAAAAGATATTGCTGCAGGGGAGTATGGCCATACGCCCTTACACATCTTCAATGCGCACAATCCTGTTTTTATTGTTGTGGGAGAAAGACCGTGAGAGACAGGGGCAAGGGGGGAGGGTGGCATCACGGCATTCTCTACGGCGTCGGCGTTGGTCCGGGCGACCCCGAACTTTTGACGCTCAAGGCTGTGAGAGCGCTCAAAGCCGCTGATGTTATAGCCCTTCCCAAATCAAAGGAGGAATCTGACAGCATTGCCCTTTCCATTGTAAATGGGGCGGTGGATATAACAAATAAAGAGACTGTGGAACTTATGTTTCCCATGACAAAGGATAAAGAAGTTCTCAGAGAGGCAAGAAAGGACGCCGCTGCTGCCATTGCCGACAGGCTGGAAGCGGGAAAAAATGTCGCCTGCATAACTCTGGGCGATCCTCTGTTTTACAGCACCTTCAGTTATCTGATTCCATTGGTTCTGGAAAAACTCCCGCAAGCGGAAATCAAGATAATCCCAGGCATCTCATCGGTCATGGCCTCGGCAGCAGCAGCGATTACACCGCTTGCAGAGGCAGATGAAAGACTCGCGGTAATCCCTGCCACTTATGAGCTGGAAAAACTTCGGGATGTTTTGAACGATTTTGATACTATTGTGTTGATGAAGGTGAATAAGGTTTTTGATAAGGTTCTCGGTTTGTTGAGCGAATTAGGTTTGAAAGACAGGGCTGTGTTCGTTGAGAGGTGCGGCGGAGACAAAGAGAGGGTTGTGAGAAATCTGGAAAGTTTGAGGGGTGAGAGGCTGGATTATTTGTCTATGGTGATTGTGAAAAAGGGGATTTGATTATTGCAGTGCAATGTAGTATATTGTATTGCAAGGAGGCGACGGATATGACTACGCAAATAACCGTAAGGGTGCAGGAAGATTTAAACAGAGAAGTTTACGGCATGGCCAAAAGGCTTCATTTAAAGAGGTCGGATATTGTCAGGATGGCTCTGGAGAAATTTGTCCGTGGAGATGAGGGAGTGAAACAAGGAACGGCTTATGAGCAAGTCAAAAATCTGATAGGGAGCGTTGCCAGCGGCCTGCCTGACCTCGGAAAATCTCATCGCAAATATCTTGTCGAGCGGATGAAACGGCGTGCGTAGTCTTTTGCTGGATACCGGTGCATTTGTCGCCCTTCTGGATAAAAGCGAAAGGAACCATGATCGTTGTGTGGATTTTTTCAGGAATTTTCAAGGCAGATTATTTACCACCGAGCCTGTTCTTACCGAAACGGTTTACCTTCTCGGCCAGTTTATCAAGGTGCAGCGTATCTGCATTGATTTTATTCTGAATGGCGGAGCAACGCTTGTGCCTCAGTCTCCCGAAAGCCTTGAGCGGTGTATTATCTTGATGGAAAAATATCATGATGTGCCGATGGATTTTGCCGACGCAACCCTTGTTGCCCTTGCAGAGGAAGCGGATATAGACGAAGTGTTCACGCTGGATAAAAGAGGCTTTCATACTTACCGCATCGGCGGAAGGCAGAGATTTCATGTATGGCCGGAATAGGAATAGCATGATAAAAAAAAATGGAATAGTTTCCTTCATCGGCGCAGGCCCCGGGGAACCTGAACTCATCACGGTAAAAGGCAAGCGGCTTCTGCAAGAGGCGGATGTCGTGGTGTATGCAGGCTCTCTCGTGAATGAGAAGGTTTTGCAATATGCAAAAAAAGATGCGGCCATCTATAACAGCGCTTCCATGAATTTGGAAGAAATTATGAAGGTCATGGTGGATGCGGCAAAGGCCGGCAAGAAGGTGGCAAGGCTTCACACCGGAGACCCTATTTTATACAGTGCATTGCAGGAGCAGGCGGACATTTTGGAGCGGGAAAAAATTCCATACGAAATTGTTTCCGGCGTGAGCTCTGCATTTGCCTCTGCTGCTGCATTAAAAACCGAGCTTACCATGCCTGAGATAACCCAGACCGTTATATTCACAAGGCTTGAGGGCCGCACCTCTGTGCCTGCGAAAGAAAGATTGTCTGAACTCGCAAGGCATAATGCAACCATGTGCATATTTTTGAGCATCGGCATGATGGAGAAGGTGGTTGAAGAATTGAAACACGGCTATACAGAAGACACGCCTATTGCCGTTGTTTACAGGGCAACATGGGAGGATGAAAAAATCGTGAGAGGCACGCTCTGTGATATTGCTGAGAAAGTAACGAGAGCGGGAATAGAGAGGCAGGCGATGATCATTGTAGGAAGGACATTGGGTCAAGGGCCTGCCCCTGCAGGTAGCAAGCAGGGGTCAAGGGTCAAGGGTCAAAAATCAAAACTTTACGATAAGGATTTTGAACATGGCTATAGAAAAAGCGATGTTTAGGGGCAGGTTTAAAACCTGCCTCTGCCAGTGGTTGCCGCCCATTGCTTATATGGCATTGATATTTTACATATCCTCCCAGTCTCTGAGGGGGTTGCCGCTTCCCAAGAATACTGATAAGATCATTCATTTTATTGAATTCGGGATTCTCGGCATCCTCTGGTTCAGGGCATTGAAGACGAGTGGCGCAGCGAGCGGCAAAATTGCAATTGCCGCATTTGCCGTCACTTTCCTATACGGTGTCTCCGACGAGATACATCAGTATTTTGTGCCGGGAAGAGACGCGAGTGTTTATGACGCCATTGCCGACGGATTGGGCGGGTGGGCCGGGGTATGGATTTACGGAAGGACAAGTAAGCAGTATGCAGTAAGGAGTAGGCAGTAAAAGAGGGGGCTTAAAATATGCTTCTGGAAAATATCACCATGACTGATTTTCAAAAGGGGTTGAAAAAGACAAAGACCCTGATCATCCCCTTCGGCACCGTTGAGGAACATGGCAGCCATCTGCCATTATCCACAGATACCATGCAGGTTTACGAGGTGGTGAAAGAGGCTGCGAAACGGGTGAGTGTTTTTGTTGCGCCACCGATTCATTACGGGGTTTTGACATCCACAAGAAACCATGCCGGAAGCATCGGCATTTCGGCAAACAGTTTGAGGATGTTGACAGGGGATATCATCAAGTCCGCATACGACAAAGGTTTGCGGAATTTTATCCTGATTTCAGGCCATGCGGGAAGTATTCATATGTCTGCATTGAAAGAGATCGGCGAGGAGATGATTGATGAATTTGATGATATAAAAATCGCCGTGATATCCGAGTATGACACTATACGGCAGGAGAGCGAGAAGTTGGTTGAGACAAAAGATGACGGCCATGCAGGTGAGATAGAGACATCAAGGATTTTGTATCTCGCGCCGCAGCTGGTGAAAG
>JACQEJ010000174.1 GCA_016200645.1 Deltaproteobacteria bacterium
GTATCAACTGTATCCAGCCTGTGGTTTATCATATTAAAGGCATAGGTTAGAAGCCCTGCCTTCTTTGCCATGGCAAAGGTATTTTTTATCTCTTCATTGGTCATCTTCCGGTTTATATCCTCTCTTACCCGTTCGTTTCCCGCCTCCAGACCAAATGCTATAATGTAACAACCGCTTTCCTTCATGGCTGAAAGCAGCTCATAGTCAACGGTCCCTACCTTGCCGAGGCATCTCCAGGAAAACCTTAGCCCCCTTTTTCTAAACTCTTCAAAGAGCTCGTGCAGCCAGGGCTTCTTGGCGGTAAAGAGCTCGTCATGAAACATAACCTCATCGTAACCAAATCTATCAAACATGTATTCAATTTCATTTACAACATTTTTGTGGCTCCTTCTCCTGAAAGAGGAACCATAAACAGCTTTGTTGCAATAAGCGCATTTAAAAGGACAACCTCTGGAGGCCGTGAGATTCAATATTTTTCTGCCAACTCCTATGCCTTCAGATGGATAGGTATATTTTTCTATAAGCTCATTGGCTGGGAAGGGTAAAGTATCTAAATCCTGTATATGAGGTCTAGGTTCAGTCTTAATAATATTTCCATTATTTCTATAGTATATGCCGCGGACATTGGCAATATCTAACCCATTTTCAATAGCTTAATAATCTCAACAATGGTTATATCCCCTTCTCCACAGACAAGAAAATCCGCCTCGGGGCAATCGAGCATCGTTCTCTCCGGAAGCGCTGTAGCATGATGGCCGCCAACGATAATCCTTATATGAGGAAAACCTTCTTTGAGTTCTTTTATATACTGCAAGGTCTGAGGAAGACCAAAGGTATAAAGGCTAAAGCCAATCACATCCGGCTGGAATCTTTGAATATAATTCTTGGAAGGATAGTTAAGCTTATTCTCCTTAGCCCCCTGGTCGTAGATATCCGCCTCATATCCAGCCCTTTTTAACGATGCAGCAAGATAAAGAATGCCCAGGGGTGGATTCTGGTTGAAATCTATACCGTTGGATTGATTGATGAGAAGTATCCTCATCTTAAGAGCCTTCCAAATCTATTATTATAATAATCCAGGAGCCCCAGATAAACATATCTTAACCCAGCCTGTTTATTGATGTTTAATGTAAACAAACTTCCAATGTAGAGCATAGTTAAAATAAATATCCTTACATAGGTTTGTAAGTATGATCTACAAGGCGCGTTATCTCTTAAGCATCTTAATGTATTTCTTAAAGCATAGTAGATATATTTTCCCGACCTTATTCCATTACTTGATGCTCCCACCTTATGCCACACCTTTGATTTAGGTATATATACAACTCTAAATTCAACTTTTTTTGCGCGTAATGCCCAATCTGCTTCTTCTGCATAGCAGAAATATTCTTCGTTTAACAGGCCGATATTTTCACAAAGGGAGCGAGATACCATCAAGGCACAACCACAAGGCAAGTCAATTTCTTTTATTTCATCGTGCTGACCTTTATCCTTTTCATTGTAGCCTACTTGTTTGCTCCATCCTGACCTCAAGCTGAAAGTCGTTCCAGCAAACCAGATGGTATCAGGTCTATCATAAAAGTATATCTTTGAGCTAAGCATACCAATAGACCTATCTAATTCCGCAACTTTAACTAACTCTGTAACAAATTCCGCGTCTACAATGGTATCGTTATTAAGGAGAATTACATAATCTCCCTTTCTTTCAAGGGCGTATCGTATGCCTACATTATTCCCGCCTGCATAGCCCAGGTTTTCACCAGTTTGTATCAGAGCAATATACGGGAACCTCTCCCTTAATATCTCCTCTGACCCATCTGTCGAGCCATTGTCAACTATAACTATTTCATAGTTAGGATATGTGATCTTTTTAAGCGACTCTATGCATTCGATAGTATCGTTATATCCATTCCAGTTCAGAACAATGATAAACACCTTCGGGCTCATGCAATTAGCCTTTTGTATTCATCCACCATGTTTTCAACTATGCCATCCCAAGCGAACTTCTTCCGCGCAAATGCACCACCATTTTCTGAAAACCTCTTCCAAAGGCTTTCATCCCTTAGAAGAATTACCGCCTTATTTGCAAAATCCTCCGGCTCATCGGCTATTACAATATCTCTATCAGGGATAGCCTCAATACCCTCGTTGCCAACAGTCGTGGTTACGACTGGCAAACCCGCTGCCATGGCATCCAGAATCTTTACGATTATCCCGCCGCCCACAAAAAGGGGGGCTGCAAAAACGGACGCTCTCAAGTAATACGGTTTAATATCCTTTACAAAATTGGTAATTATAACATCTTTATCTTTCTCTCCAATTCTTTTTATCTCTTCTGGAGGCTTGTTGCCAACGACATAGAATCTTGCGTCAGGTATCTCTTTTTTTATCAGAGGGAATATTTCTTTATAAAAATACCTCACCGCCTCAATGTTTACAGGCCTGTCCATTGCGCCTGTAAAAAGGATGGAATTTGTGTCTCGCCGAATCTCGTTTCCCGAAGGATATTCTATCCTTACATAAGGGGGGAGGATAGAGACATCCAGTTCCCTATCGTAACTTAAGAGCATCTCTCTATCAAACTCAGAACGGGTAAAAACTCTATCAAACCTCTTATAGATAGAAATCTCTCTCCTCTCCAACGCCTTATATTTTATATATTTTATCAATTTCGAAATCCCTTTTGCCAGTTTATATTCCCTCAGGGATGGCTTTAAAAGAATATCATGGGCATCTATAACCATGGGAATGCCGTCAGGCCTCTTCATGCATTCGCCAAGTTCAGTATGTTCAACTTGAATGATGTCAAAGGGAATCTCCGTTGAGAATCTCGTTACTGAGAAGGCGGCCTTCCTTCTAAAGGTCAAACCATCCTTGAGCCCATTTAACATCCATCTGCCCACAGCCCTCATTATCTCATTTTTCGTCCATGGGACCTCTATGGCATCAAGAATTTGACACAAGGGCTTTACCTCTCCCAGGTGATCCCTATCCCCTGGTCTTAGACCTGTTATCAAAAACACCTCGTGCCCTCTAAAAGAAAGCCCCTTCATTAACTCAAATATAGTCAAGCCTCCAGCGTAAGGGACTTCAGGATAACAGAGATAGGGGGTAACAAAAAGGATTTTCATACGGGCTCTGCGTATATAGCCAAATACTTCCCTATCCGCAAGTTGGAATAAAGAAAATCTAACGGCATTACCAAAAATCTCGTAATATCATCTAATAAAGTCCTATCCCGCAATCCCTCGCTGGAGCCTTCGGCCTTATCCTTTGAATCCTTGTCTTTGAGGTATAACCTTATCAAATGGGCTATTTGTTTAATCACACTTTCAGGCAAGCCTATAAAAGATAATAACTGCGGGTAACGCCAAAGAAGCCTATGGGTCTGCGGTGAGTAGGTAGCGGTCTTTATAACCCTGAATCCGGCCTTTTCAAGGCACAGCCTTAATGTCTCAGGAGTAAACTGATTGAGGTGTTCCCACGGTTTCAGGTCCTCCCACTCCTCCCTATTTATTTTTGATTCAAAAGAACCAAAGTTGGGAACCTCCGCAACCAAAAGGCCATTATCCTTTAATATAGGCTTGACCTCATTTAAAAGGAACTTAACTGGATTAGGAATATGCTCAATGACATGGTGCATGGTGACTATATCAAACATCCCCTTATCAAAATTGCTCTCGGCTAAAAAACCAACAAAGGCAGGGAAGCCATAGGTATTTTTAATATAATCTACTGCGAAAGATGAGACATCTACCCCATAGGGTTCAAAACCCTCCAGATGAACCATCTTCATAAAACTACCTGTAGCACAGCCAATATCCAGAACTTTTCCACCTTGCTTAAACTTCTTAATCCTCTTTATCTCTTGAGAAAATCTTGCCACATCGTAGAGTTTTGACCATTCACTGAAATAATCCCTCCCGGTGACATCCCCTTCTTTCATAAAATAGTCTTGACTGTAAAGCTCCTTGGAGTATTGACCTAAAATATAAACAAAGCCACAACTGCTACATCTGGTCAGATTTGGAATTTTATTGTAAACAATAGCTCCTTTATTATTTTCACACAATGGGCAAATCATCTATCTCCTTAAAAACGATATTTTCTGTATCGGTAGTTGCTGCCGGCCTCATTCGTCCTATTGCAAAGAGGAATAACCTTTTCAGGTGCATTAATAGGTTTTTGGGGTCGTATTTGAGTATGCCGGTCAACACCATAAAAAGCCTGACAATCTGCGGATATTCAGGATTCACCACTACCGGCCAATGGCTGAGTTTCCATTGTATTATCTCCATTGCCTTTTCCCTGTTTTCTTTCGAATAATCCTCTGTATCAAATACTACCTCCCTTGAACCAGTGGGTGCGGTTCTATAATCCATAAGGATATTCCCTTTCTCTTTTACCCACTTAAGGACCGATGTGCCAGGGTAGGGGGTGAGGTGGGACCATACCTGGTCATCAAAACCCATCCTAATTGCCTCTTCACAAGTGGATATAGATTTCTTAAAGGTATCACCCGGCAATCCAAGTATGAAGAACCCCGTAACCTTAAGATCGTGCTTATGATATATCTCTGCAGCCCTTCTTATATCCTCTACCTTTTCCTTTTTGTTTATTCTTTTCATGATCTCTTCGTTCAGTGTTTCCACGCCCATAAATACCTTTTCACATCCGGCCTCTTTCATGGCCCTGGCCTGTTCATCATCGACCCTGTCTGCCCTAACACTGTAACAATTCCATGGCAGACCTAAGCCCTCATTTATCAGCGATGAACAAAAAGCAACTACATGTCTTGTTGTAAGATTAAATACAGGGTCCCATACACCAAAAGATTTTATAGCAAACCTATCCACAGCCTGCTTAAGTTCAGCTATCACATTATCGGGTGTTCTTTCTCTCCATCCCCTCCCAATATGAGAAAAACAAAAGATGCAATTATAAGGACAGCCCCTGCTGGTAAGCACAGGATATTCACGAATCTCTTTTACGCCGAATGCTTCAAAGTCAGGAAAGGGAATTTGATTTATATCTTTCACTAATTCCCGGGAAGGATTTTTTATCACCCTTTCACCCCTCTTGAATATGACACCTTTTACCCCCTCCAGACCTTCCCCCTTTTCCATTCTTCCGATTATTTCCTTTATTGTCTCTTCTGCCTCACCATATACAAGAAAGTCCAGCTCTGCACATTCATACAATGCCTTCTCCATATCTGCCGAGATTTGCGGCCCTCCAGCCATGATAGGAATGTTTGAGATAGAGCGGATGAATTTAACTACATCCTGCGCTGCCCCGTATTTTGTTGCATGGATTGATATCCCTATCAGGTCGGGTCTAAAACACGAGATAACCTCTTTGAGGACATCAAACACTTTAATTCGTCTATTGTTTAAATCAACCACTAATACCTTATGACCATATTCTTTCAGGATGGCTGAAAGTATGCCTAATCCTATGCTTAATCCAAAGGCTGGCCCTGGTGGGTCTATAAATAATACCTTCATTTGCTATACAGCGCCTTTCTGGCAGAGATAAATATTCCAGCGCCTTCATTCAAAGAACAATTAAGTTCTTTTTGGAAACTACCTCCTAATATTCTATGAAAGAATAAACTCAACAACCTTTTATTAAAATAACTAAAACAAACCAAATCCAGTTTTCGCATTACATTGCCAATGGTGAATCTGCCTATTCCGATATTGTAAATATCAAAGATAAGAAAAACAATCCTTTGCATGATTTTTGAAATGATATATTTATGGGATACTAATTCAAAGCTGCCTTTTGTCAAGATGGCCTGCCATTCACCTATAGTAAGGGTATGATGATGGGATAGTTTTTTATTCCGCATTTTTACTATCCTGTTTGCAACGGCATTCATTCCAATTTTTGAGAGCAAGGAAGTAATTAGGAAATATTGATTAAAATATACGCTCGGCACAGTAATGTAGAATCTTCCCCCATCTTTTAAAACCCTATTTATCTCTGTCAATGCTGATATAACATCTTGAATATGTTCCAGCACGCAATTGGAGATTACTGTGTTAAAGTACCCATTTGGGAAAGGCAATTCTATAGCATCAGCCCTTAGAAAATATTTATATGCCCATGTATTAATGAACTTCTCAGAATGCACATCTATTCCCATATCTATTTTGCTGTCCTTGCTGCCTGCCTCCTTTCTGGATAAATACATTGTGAGCGCCCCAAAGGCTCCGTCGCCACACCCTACATCTAATACGGGGGGCACTAGGTCTATTTCTGCAAAACAAGTTGCCTCAATTCCCCGCCAGAGGGCGGTTCCCGGGTTATATTGATGAAAATATTCAAGAGAGCCTCTCAATATATCTCGTTTATCAAACTGAATTTGTTCTGGCAATTTTTAATCTCTCCTTGATTATGTTCAATACAAAATTAATCTCACCCATTCTCAAAAAACTCATCAGCAGGACATATGTCGTTGCACAAGTTATTGCGGAAACACCTAATTTCATAATCTGACCTGTAAAGTCCACTGCTGTAAGGTTGTCAATGGCATTAAACAAAAACCATCCTGACCCACTTGATACTATGGCTGCAAGGGAGGTTTTTAATATGAATTTTGAAAGATAGAATCCATCAACTCCACCTAGCGCCCTTCTCAAAACCCCTATAGAAATAGCAGCTCCTAAAATGGCGGCAATCCCTGTAGCTAATGCAAGACCCTCAAGCCCCATGGGCTTAAAAAGGGCGGCGTCCAATAGGATATTCAACATTACACCGCCCAGGGAGAGGATAACTACAGCCTTCATCCTCTTTATTGCATAAAATGTATTTACAATTATTTGCCCAAACCCGCTGCCTATCATTGCGAGAGAGAGGTAGAGAAACACAGATGAGACCTCTAATGTATTTTGAGGAGTGAATTTTCCATATTCAAGCAACAAGGTAAATATAGGAACCCTTAAAAAGATTAAAAAGGCTGTTAAGGGCAGCAAAATAATAGCGGTCATTTTCATGCCCAATGAAAAGGATGTCCTTATTTTGTCTCCTTCATTTAACGCAGATTCGGCAGACATTCTTTGGTAAAGAGGTATAATTAAGCTCAAGGCAAAAAATTCAATGACCATTGAAACAAGCCTATTTGCATATTCCATGGTGGCAATACTTCCTTCTGGTAAAAAAGAGGCAAAAAATCGATTTGCTATCATTATTAACTGCCCTAATATTCCCACAAAAGATACAGAAAATAACATAGCTCCTGCCTCTCTGATAGCCGGATGTCGGAGGTTGACCGTAAACCTAAATCTGAAGTTAATCTTGGCAATTGACACCAGCAATATCAGAAATGAAATAATGCCAGAAAGGATTAAAGCAACGGGCAAAACATAAATTCCGATGCCATCTTTTATTGCTATAATAGAGGCTAATAAAGCTACAGTTCCGCATAGTGCGGCAATGGATGGAATAATGAAAGATCTATAGGAGTAGAGAACTGCCGTGATGATTGCTGTTAGTGTGACAAAAAAAGAGGCAATGAATAAGATTTGTGTTAATCTGGCACCCAAATGTTTAAAAATCGGAGCTATCCCCGGTGCAAATATTGAAACAAGCCAAGGCGCAAAAGTTATACCAATAATCACTATAAATATATAGGACACCAAGACTAAATTTATAAACGAGCTTGCAAAATTCAATCCAGACTCTTCACCATTTCTCAGCTTACACTCCGTAAAAGTTGGGATAAATACCGTACCAAAACCACTAAGAAGAATACTGCCGAACATGGTCGAAATAGAAAAGGCTATAATAAAGCTTTCAAACTCTCCGCTTGTCCCAAAGATGGCGGCAACCAATGGTAGAAATAAAATCTGAAAAATTCTGGTAAGCACAGCAAGGACAAAAAGTATAATCGTGGTCTTGACTATTTTAATCTCTTCGGCCATGGGGAGGGCATGTTGAAGCTCTTCTATTTTTGAGGTTCTCGTCATAATAATTATTTAGGTTGTTATATCAATTACCCTATCATTGCGCTCAATAAGTTTATTGCAACGATAAAAACCTGTAGAAACCAACTGCGTCAGCGCCTGCTTCCTCATGCCCTGTTCACCTTTTCACTATTTATCTTATTTTTGCTGAATGCATTCCTTGTATCCAGAATGCATTGCGCGTGTCTTTCTATGAAGGCATAGTCATACGATGTGTGATCTGTTGCCAGGAGCGCCATATCAGCGCCTTTCAATGTCTCTTCAGTAAGTTCGACTGATTTCATATTTATATCAGGATAGTGGCGATGCCCAGCACATACAGGGACATAGGGATCATTGTAAAGAACATCTGCGCCTCGTCTTCTTAAAAGGTGAATTACTCTTAAGGAGGGTGATTCTCTTTGGTCATCAACATCCTTTTTGTAAGCTATCCCCAGAACAATTATTTTAGAACCCTTCAGAGATTTTCCTCTTTCATTTAAAACCTCGCCCGCCTTTTCTACTACATAATAAGGCATATTCGTATTTATCTCTCCGGCAAGTTCTATAAATCTTGTGGAAAAATCGTATTCCCGCGCCTTCCATGTCAGGTAAAACGGGTCAACCGGAATGCAATGTCCGCCAAGGCCGGGGCCGGGATAGAATGCCTGAAAGCCGAATGGCTTTGTCTTTGCCGCATCTATGACCTCCCATATATCTATCCCCATCCTGTCGCAAAGCATCTTGAGCTCATTTACCAACGCTATATTTACGGCACGGTAGATATTTTCAAGGAGCTTTGTCATCTCTGCCGCTCTCGTGCCGGAAACCTTTATTACTTTGTCCACAATTTTGGAATAAAGAGCCGCGCCGACCTCCAGACACTGCCCGGTTACGCCGCCGACCACCTTGGGGGTTGTTGCCGTGGTAAAATCTTTCCTGCCCGGGTCTTCCCTCTCCGGAGAAAACACGAGATAAAAATCCTTGCCGGCTTCAAGACCTTTTGCCTGAAAGAGCGGCAAAAGAATCTCTTCGGTGGTGCCGGGATAGGTGGTTGACTCAAGGGATACAAGCTGCCCTGGCCTTAAATATCGCTCAATCGTTTTTGCAGTTCCTTCAACATACTGCATATCCGGCTCCCTCTTGTCGGTAAGCGGCGTGGGAACGCAGATGATTATGGCATCCGGCTCTTTCAGCCTCTGCATATCGCTTGTCGCTTCAAACAGGCCCTTAGCCAGACACTTTTTTATATTTTCAGAGGGGATATGTTTTATATACGACCCGCCGCTCATCAGCTTTTTCACTTTTGAATCGTCTATATCAAATCCGAGGACTTTGAACCCTTCTTCACAGAATCTCAAAACGATAGGCAGGCCCACATAGCCAAGGCCGATAATGCCTATTGTTGCGGAACGTTCATTTATCTTGCTCAGCAAATCCATTTTTCCCTCCGTGAGTTAAATATCTTCCCTTAATTAGGTTTACCCCCACACCAAAGATTTTGGTGTGGGGGTTTACCGTTGTTTGCCCCATCCTTTGGCGCAGGCAGGCCGCTCCTGAGCAGTATCTTTTCAGAAGGCGCGCCTGCCTTTAACAATTCGTAATACAATTCGGCTTCTTTTAAGAAACTGGCGACTAATATCCGGTCATATCCTATGATTTTCAAATCACTCATAGGCCTTACCTTCAGACCAAAGAAACTCCTGCCTTCGCTTTGTCCGGTATCCACCACGGCTGCAAGCTTTATTCCAAACTCCTGCAGGGTAATATAGGCTATTTCCGCCACCTCATCGGAGCCGCAGAACACAATTTTTTTGACATTGTCTTTACGGAGATCGCGGAATAATTTCTGAAAGTCCTGCCGCGCCACCTTGTAAAGATTGGTAAAATTCTGAAGGTGATGGTATGTCATGCGGCTTTTTTCTACGAAGCCTTTGGGGGTAAGGTAATATTTATACCGCTTTCGCGGTATGGCGGATATGGTAATGTAACCTTTTAAGGCAAGATTTTTCAGATAAGAATTGATAAGCCCGAGGGCAATCCCCAGCTTTTTACTTAGGTCCCGCTGGGTCATTTCATTGTTTCTGGACAGCTCTTCCAGCAGGAGAAGCGAGCGATAATCGTTGATCTGATTATCTCTATCGTTCATATTTTGAACAATAGCATAAACCCGTAAACCCTGTCAAGGGGTTTGTTCAAATTATGAACGGAATGCCGAACGGTTACCCAAGCCCTTGCTCTATCGCCTTTCTCACGCTCTCCATCAAATCTTTTTCATCTACCCCTGCGGTTGATATGGGTTTGCCAAAAACTACTTTTACCCGGCCGGGGCTTATGAGAAGGCTCTCTTTTTTCATGATATCCTTTGTGCCCTGAATGGATACGGGAATAACAGGAACACCGCTTTTCACGGCAAGCAAAAATCCGCCTCTTTTAAACGGCAGGAGAGTGCCTGCTGCGCTTCGTGTTCCTTCCGGAAATATCAGAACAGATGTCCCGTTTTTTACCTTTTCAGCCGCCGCCTCTATGCTTTTGTATGCGCTGCCTGCGCGCTCCCTCTCTATTCCTATATAGCCGGCAAGGCTCATGGACCATCCGATGATAGGTATTTTAAAGAGGCTTTTTTTTGCAACCCAGCGGAACTGGATAGGAATAAATGCCTGCAGGGCCAATATATCAAATGCGCCCTGATGATTTGAGGCAAGTATCTGAGATTTATCTTTCAGCAGATGCCCGGCGCCCTTTATATCAACGGTTACGCCGCTCAAGAAAAGCAAGATTCTGCTCCACAAACTGCCGATGAAATGGACGCTGTTGCCGCTCCTGTCAAAGATAAGAGAGATAAGCACAACAATAAAAAGGAAAACGGTGACCGGTAGGCCTATCAGCCATACAAACAGGGTTCTTATAAGCATGGTGCAATATTAAGGCTTTGGAAAAGGCAAGTCAACCTTTCAGAGAGGCAATGTTGTCAACAAATAGAAATGTCCGCTTTTGTAGCAAATGAAATGTCCGCTTTTTGATTCTGCAGGAAAGGCACGGAGGGCGTAGCCCGAAGCGCCTTTCCTGCCTCGGTCTTTCTGAC
>JACQEJ010000010.1 GCA_016200645.1 Deltaproteobacteria bacterium
CCGCCGGGTCGCCCCTACGGTATATGCCTTGACCTCGTCTATAACATCCTGCATGGCCTTTGCGTCCCATGTTTTGAGCTGCACCCAGATATTCGCCTTTTTAAACTGATAGTCAACCACATTGTCCAGATCGCTCGGTTTCGCGGACATGTTGAACATAAAGAGAAACTGCGCAACCGCTTCTTTGCTATCCGGGATATTGTCAAACGCCGGATCGTCATTGTGAAAGACGCGGTTTATCCGCTTCACATAATCCACAACGGAAAAGGTTTTTCCGACATTCGGCAGCTTTTCCAAATCTCTTTGCAGCGACTCGATAGAGCGGAGCGTTTCAGGCTTCTTGATAAAATCCTCTTCTCCTGATACGGCCACCATGTAGCCGAGCGCGGTGCCGCCGAGTTTTTCATTGATAATCCTGTCCGCCTCCCGCACATCGCTGCCGGCCTTAAACCATTTGACCATGTTGTTGTTGACATGGATTTTGCCGATGCCGATGCCGGCAAGTATCAGCACGATGATGCCTGCAGTCACGGTTGCCGCGCTTTTATGTGCGCCTATGGCGCCGAGTTTTTTCAATATGCGGGCTGCTATGTTTTCCGTTTCATCCTCTCCGCTTGCCGCAGCGAGAATCTTTTTTTCGCTCACTAACATCATCGCAGCAGGGATAAGGCTGAAACTCATAAGCCGTATCACGACGGTGCCGAAGGCGATGAAGATGCCGAAGACTTTTACGGGGATGATGTGCATGGTTGCCAGAACCGCAAATCCCGCGGCAGTGGCAAGCGCAGTGTATTTGACGGGCTGACCCACAACACGCATGGTATCCAGCACAGCCTGCCGTTTATCTTTTAATTCCCTGAACCGGAAATAAAATTCATTGAATATGTGAATGGAGTCCGTTGCAATGGCCATGAGAAACACAGGAATCATAGAGGACATGATATGAACCGGATAGCCGAGACCGATGAGCAGCCCCATACTCCAGATGACGCTTATCATGGCAACGGCCATGACCGATGAGACGAGTCCGATATTGCCGAACAGAAGATACAGCACGATCATCATGACCATACCGGCAATGGGCGAAAACAGCCCCATCTGCCTGAACATCTCTGCGCCGAATGTATCACGGGCAACCGGGTCGCCTGCCACATAATACTGTTCGTCGCCTTTTTCCTTGCTGACAACGGCTTTTACCTTATCCGCAATCTCTTTGCCGTTTGCGCCAGACTCAAGAGGGATATAGATAGCTGTTGTTGTGCCGTCTTTAGAAACAAGGCGGTCAACCATAAGCGGATTGTCATAGACGGATTTCTTGAATGACGCTATCTCCTGCTCTGTTTTCGGCACATCAGCCATAAGAGGATGAACCGAGACGCCCTCTGCGCTTGCAACCACATTGTCAATCGTCGTAAAACTCGTAACATCTTTGACTGCAACGCCCTTGAGCTTGAGGATTTCATCGGTAATCTTTGCAACCTTTTCAAGGGTCGTCCGGTTGAAGATTCCGTTCTTGTTTACCCCCACACCAAAATCTTTGGTGCGGGGGTTTACGATGCCGAGGACAATCGTATCATTGTGGAGCGAAAAGTCCTTTTCCACGGAATCGTTATACACCCGGACATCGGATGTGGCGGGGAGCATGTTTTTGGGGTCGGTATCAATGGTGATCTTTGGGAATTGAGCTGCAAAACCAAGAGTAATAATGGCAATAATGGCAATAATTAGCCGCGGATGGACAACTGAGAATGCGGTGAGACTGAATCTTTTCATAGTGTCTCCAATATATCAGGGTGTCGGGATGGGAGGTATTCCCAACATCCCAGCCTTTATGGCTTTTTTGCAACTACTATTCTGACCGCTATAGGAAGAAAAAATTTATCGCCTTTTTTGTATTTATCGGCTGTGCGCTTAATCTCTATCCGCGCCTCATCCCTTTGCGGCGGGGATAATTTATTAAAAAGCCCTTGGAGCGGAGCGGCCATGTCCATAAGGCTTGCAAGATATTCATCCGCAGATTCAAAAGACGTCTCTCCTATCATTTCCTCGTCGGTTATTCCTTTAAGCCCCATCCGCTCAGCAATTCCCAACAAATCTCCCGGTTTAGCCAGTCGGAAAAGCCCAGGCTGTTCCGGGTCAGGTGAAGAAATTGCTATGATTTTTTTAAGCGCATCCATCGGAATGTTAAGAAATGGATTTTTATCTGCTGATGACCATACTGCGGCTGTAAAATATCCTCCTGATTTTAGAAGATTGGCAATCTCTCTCACAGCTTTAGGAATGTCCGGAAGAAACATCAGGCAGAATCTGCTGATTACCGCATCATAGGAATCTGCTTCAAACGGGAGGATTGTTGCGTCTGCTGTATGGAAGATGATATTTGCAGCGCCGAGGGTCTTGGCTTTGCGTTTGGCAACCTCCAGCATCTCCCCGGCTAAATCTATCCCCGTAACCCTTCCTGCAGTTCCTACCGCCTGCGCCGCCAAAAGCGCCGGGTATCCTGTTCCGCAGCCAATATCCAAAACCTGGTGGCCAAAGCGAAGCCGCGCATCTCCAATCAACCGATAATTTACAAATGCCATGTTTCGCTCCAGAAGCTGATCCCATTTTTCCCATGCCGGCGCAACACGATTCCAATCTTGCCGTTGTGTCTCAATTATCTGATTGACATCAATCTGTGACATAGAGTTTACTCCTTTCAGTTTTTAACCATTTCCTTACAGCCCTTAACCCCAAACCATTTTAAAAACATCATCATCGGGCACCAATTCGTGAAAAACGACTGGAACAGATTAAGCCCAACGAATCCTGTAAACAGCAGCCAGTATTCGGAATGAAGTTTGGCCATTACAAGGGATAAAAGCGCAAATGTCCCTGCAATGAGTCTTAAGTATCTTTCTATGTGCATTGGTAAACACCTCCTCGATTTTTATTTTCTTCCCACTGTTACAACGAATGCGCCGTTTCTCGGAAACAAAATTTTTCCTGCGCTCTCAAAAAAACTGTAGCCCTTCAAAAACCATTTTAAGTTTATTGGAGGAAAATAAATGCAAGACGACCATTTTAAATCCTTAAATTCCGCTTCTTCTAACAGTCTCTTAAGTTTTCGTGAGCTAAAAAAGCTTGCCCTGCGATAACTTGATTTTTTAAATAATGCCTTTACCCTTCTTAGCGCAGCCCAGTAACTCAATTTGTTTAACTCTCCTAAAACTACATCTCCTTCTGGTTTTACGACCCTCTTTATCTCATCAACCGTCATTTCTGTATTTGATGCAAAACACAGTATTGTAATGCTTAAAGCCCCGTCAAATACATCATTTTTAAAAGGCATTGCCTCAACATTTCCAACAATAAAATTCAAATGTAATCCCAGTGTCTCAGCCTTCATTTTTGCAAAGGCTGTCATATCAAAAGACGAATCTATGCCAATAACCTTTATCCCTTGTTGCGCCAGCTCCAATGAATAATTCCCAGTGCCGCAGCCAACATCTAAAACAATGCCCTTTGGTTTAAAGAGCGCAAATATCGCCTCTTTTTCCAATCTGTCGCATAGACTGCCCAGCGGAGTTTCATACCATGCGTCATATTCTGTTGGAGAAAGTTTGCTCATAAAAATGCAGGCTATAGCTTTCCCTATTGCCCATAGCCTCTTGCCCATTGCCTGTTATTTTAAAATACCATTACCTGTCCGCCCTCTTTTATCCAGCGGGCTAAATCCAGAGTCTTGCCAATAACAGCGCCATCAATAAAATCCTCATCCTTGACACCCCTTGCTTTGGCGCAGGTAAGACACGCCCTGACCTCAGCGCCTCTTTTAATAAGCCCTGCCATCATATCAGCAATGTTATAAAAGCCTGTTGGCGTGGCCTGTCCTTTTTTTGCAGATATAACGCTGTCGCCATATAGAAAAATCCTCACATTCATGCCGACAGATATAAGCGCCTCGCTCAGTCTCAGGGCATTCCAGACCTTCTCATTTCCGTACGGCGCATCCTGCAAGACAATCGTTACCTTATCCATGTTGTCCCCCTTTTTTGATTGTAGGGGCGATTCTTGTAATCGCCCTTTTTTGAGGCGAACACAAGGTTCGCCCCTACCTTGCCATCTTTACATGTTCCTTCAACATACATCTATCCATCACCACATCCATCCCGGCCTCTCTTGCTATGCTTGCAGCCTCTTCATTCACTATTCCTTCCTGCATCCATATTGCCTTTGCCCTGATTTTAGCAGCATCCTTTGCTATCGCAACCACCTCTTCAGGCCGCCTAAAAATATCAACCACATCTATTTTGCCAGGGATGTCTAAGAGATTTTTATAGCACTTTCTGCCCAAGACCTCGCTGCAATTCGGATTAACCGGTATTACCTCAAAATCTTTTGCGATGAGATACTCAGCCACCCTGTAGCTTGGCCGGTCTTTTTTAGGAGAAAGGCCAACGACTGCAATCCTCTTGGCGGCGCCGAGTATATTTCGTATTATCTGTTCCATTTGCAATTATTAAATAGTTTCTAAACTATGCAACATATCGGCAATAAAAATTTATGCGCCCCTTGCCTTTTTTATCAGTTTTCCCTCTTCTGCGAGCTGCTCTGTGAGCACATCCCGCATCAATGCGCATGCCCGGACTATTTTGGGATTTGATATGCGATAATATATATTAACCCCTTCCCTTCTGGCGGCAACCACACGCCTTTGGCGGAGCACTGCCAGATGTTGGGAGATATTGGCCTTTGAGATGCCGAGCCTTTTTACCAGCTCGCCGACTGGGAGCTCGCCTTCTTTGAGGGCATAGATAATCTCAAGCCTCTTGGGATTGGCGAGGGTCTTGCAGACCTCCGCATGCATATTGAATATCTGTTTCATGGTTGCATTATTGCGAAATTATGCAACAATGTCAAGAGAATTTTTAACAGATTGGCGCGGGGGTAACCTCCATCAGGAATTTGCCCTCTGTCAAAGAAGTTTTTAACAGGGTTGACTTATTCATGAAAAAGGCATATTATTTTGCCATTGAAGAGAGGGGGAGATTCGTTAGACTATGAACCCCGTTACACTTTTATCATCTATTCCGCATTATAAAATATAGCAACCTGCGAGTTTCTTATTTTTTATATGTTAAGAATACAATATATGGAGGAGGTGTAACGGGGTGAAGATACGGAAGGCAGTGTTCCCTGCCGCCGGTTTTGGAACCAGATTTTTACCTGCCACAAAGGCGATCCCGAAGGAGATGCTTCCACTGATAGACAAGCCTCTCATCCAGTATTCTGTTGAGGAGGCCAAAAGTTCAGGACTGGAAGATGTGATTATTGTAACCGGCATGGGCAAGACTGCCATTGAAGACCATTTCGATGTCTCTTTTGAACTGGAGATACTCCTGAAGGAAAAGAAAAAGGAGGATATATTGAGAATGGTGGAAGAGGTGTCCAACCTGATACACTTCTCCTATACACGGCAGAAAAAACCGTTGGGGCTGGGACATGCCATCCACTGCGCAAAGAACCTTGTCGGCATGGAGCCGTTTGCCGTGTTTCTCAGTGATGATGTAATAGATGCGCGGACTCCTGTCATGAAGCAGATGATGAAGATATTTCAGCAATATCCTCATACCATACTTGCGGTTCAGAGGGTTCCTATGAAAGATGTTCATCATTACGGCATTATAGAGGCAAAGAAAACAGGACCGAGGGTTTACAGGGTTATTGACATGGTGGAAAAGCCGCACCCGAAAGATGCGCCCTCAAATCTGGCGATTATCGGGAGATATATACTGGCGCCTGAGATATTCGGCATACTGGAGGAGACCGGGCCCGGCAAAGGCGGAGAGATTCAGCTTACGGACGGGCTTAAAATGCTTTCTAAAAGGCAGCCCGTATACGCCTATGAATTTGAAGGAACCAGATATGATGCCGGCGACAAACTGGGATTCCTCAAGGCCAATGTATCCTTTGCTTTAAAGAATCCGAATATTAAAAATGAGTTTAGAAAATTTTTAAAAGGGCTTAAGTAGGGGCAAGGTCGGGCAAACTACAGCTACTTATTTTTATCGTCCACTATAAATCATGGTAAAAATACCCAAAAGAGGAGCCATTGACCAGCCGATCTGTAAAGATATTGGCATAGTCTTTCAATACCTGTACGGAGCGACAGAAAAAATCGTTTCGCATGGCGAGGCTGCCATCAACCATATGCCGGTGGTTGATATGTTTTCCACAGCAGATAGCATCATAGTAGAGGTGGAACTGCCTGGGGTAAGAAAAGATGAAATAGATGTTTCCATCCTGCGCAACACCCTCACCATACGAGGTCTTAAGTACGAATGTTTTGATGAAAAGAAGGTAAATTTTGTCTGCATGGAGAGAAGCTTCGGCAAATTCTTCAGGATTATAGATATCCCATGCCCTGTTGACACAACCGGAATAAAGGCTATATTCAGAGAGGGCTTATTGACTATTATGTTGCCGAAGGTTGAGGAAAAGCGCGGGGCGCCGAGGAAGATTGTTATAGAATCATAAAATCAGCTCATAGTTCATAGCTCATAGCTTTTACTGTCAGCTATGAGCCATCAGCTATCAACTGAATTATTTGGAGGGAGCATAGTGGCTGACGAAAAAGAGAAACAGGAACAAAAGGAAGGGGAGCTTCAAATCCCGGACACCCTCCCCTTATTGCCGATCAGAGATATAGTGATCTTTCCTTTTATGATAGTCCCGTTGTTTGTCGGAAGGGAGAAATCCATAAATGCCGTAGACCTGGCCCTCACGAGAGAGCGCCTCGTCTTTATGGCGACCCAGAAAGACATTTCAGATGAGGAGCCGGCGCCAAAAGACCTCTACCAGACAGGAACAGTCGGCATGGTCATGAGGATGTTGAAATTGCCTGATGGCCGCGTAAAGATACTTATTCAGGGGCTTTCAAGAGCGGTTATAAAGGAGTATGTCCGTGAAAAACCGGGCTATATCGTTTCTCTTGAAAAGATAAAGGAAACTCCGATGCTTCAGCCTGGGCTTGAGGTTGAGGCAATGATGCGCAATATAAGGGAGCAGCTCGAAAAACTCGCCTCCCTCGGCAGAACCATATCCCCGGAGATTATGATGATCATAGAAACCGTCAATGAGCCGGGAAGGCTTGCCGATATTGTGGCCGCAAATCTCGGTCTCACGGTGGAGGCTGCCCAGACTATCCTGGAGACCATGGACTCTCTTAAGCGCCTGGAAAAAGTGAACGAATACCTTGTAAAAGAGCTTCAGGTCGCCAATATGCAGGCAAAGATCCAATCCCAGGCAAAAGAGGAGATGGATAAAAGCCAGCGCGAATATTATCTCAGGGAGCAGATGCGGGCTATAAAGAGCGAGCTGGGCGAGCTGGAAGAGGTAACCGAAGAGATTGATGAGATACGGAAGAAGATAAAAAAGGCAAAGATGCCGCCGGATGTTGAAAAGGAGGCGGTGAAGCAGGCAGACCGGCTTGAAGCCATGCACCCTGACGCAGCGGAGTCCGCAATTATAAGGACATATCTCGACTGGCTTGTTGATCTCCCCTGGAGCAAATCCACAAAAGACACCCTGGATATAAAAAAGGCAAAGACGGTTCTGGACGAAGACCATTACAACCTTGAAAAGATAAAGGAGCGGATACTTGAATATCTTGCGGTGAGAAAGCTTCACCAGAAGAGCAAAGGCCCGATACTTTGTTTTGTCGGCCCCCCCGGCGTCGGCAAAACTTCATTGGGCAGGTCAATAGCGAGGGCTATGGGGAGAAAGTTTGTGCGCATATCCCTCGGCGGAATAAAGGATGAGGCCGAGATACGGGGGCACAGGAGAACCTATGTAGGCGCCCTGCCGGGGAGAATAATCCAGGGTATAAAACAAGCGGGCACAAACAATCCTGTATTCATGATGGATGAGATAGATAAGATAGGGACGGATTTCAGGGGCGACCCGTCTTCAGCCTTGCTGGAGGTGCTTGACCCCGAGCAGAACTACGCATTCAGCGACCACTATCTGAACCTTCCCTTTGATCTTTCAAAGGTTATGTTCATCACAACCGCAAACCTCCTTGACCCGATTCCGGACGCGCTCAAGGACAGGATGGAGGTGCTGGAGCTTACAGGATATACCGAAGAAGAAAAGCTTGAGATTGTGAAAAAATTTATCATAGACAGGCAGCTTGCTGAAAACGGTTTGAATAAACAGCTCATCGGGATTGCCGATGACGCAGTCAAAAAGGTCATCTCCCAGTATACGAAGGAGGCCGGCTTAAGAAATCTGGAAAGGGAGATAGCGTCTATATGCAGAAAGGTTGCCAGAAAGGTTGCGGAGGGGGAAAAAGAGCCGACCGCCGTCACTGCAAAAACGGTTGAGGAATATCTCGGCGTTCCAAAATTTATACCTGAGACGGAACAGGAAGAGGATGAGATTGGCGTTGCCACCGGTCTTGCATGGACGCCGGTGGGGGGGGAAATCCTCTATGTAGAGGCAACAACGATGAAGGGCAAAGGGAGCCTTACCCTTACAGGACATCTGGGAGATGTGATGAAAGAATCTGCGCATGCGGCCTTAAGCTACGCGCGGAGCAGGACAAAGGCGCTCGGGCTTGCCGATGATTTTTACAAGGAGCTGGACATACATATCCATGTGCCTGCAGGCGCTATTCCAAAGGACGGGCCGTCCGCAGGCGTAACTATGGCGACCGCCCTTATCTCAACCCTTGTCAGAATCCCTGTAAGCAAAGATGTGGCAATGACAGGGGAGATTACCCTTCTGGGAAGGGTTCTGCCCATAGGGGGCGTCAAGGAAAAGGCCCTGGCGGCCATGAGGGCAAAGATCGGAACACTAATACTTCCGGAGAGGAATAAAAAGGATATTGAAGAGATACCAAAAGCTATCCGGGAAAAACTCAATTTTGTCTTTGTGAAGCATATGGACGATGTCTTAAAGATAGCGCTGAAGAAAAAGGTGAAGGCGGTGAAAAAACCCCTTCGTCCCCTGGGTAAGAGAATCGCTGCAGCGGCAAGATAAATAGCTCATAGCTGATAGTTCATAGCTGATAGCAAATACAAATACTATGAGCCATGAGCTATGAGCTATCATTTATGCAAATCAAAGAACTCGGCGAACTCGGGCTTATAAAAAAACTGGCAAAAGAGTTTTCATCAAACCATCCAAGGGTTATCAAAGGCATTGGAGACGACTGCGCAGTCACCGTTCAGGATGAAGCCAAATATCTCCTCTCTACCACCGATACCCTGGTTGAAGACATACACTTTTCCCTGAAGTATACCCCCCCGTACAATCTTGGCAAAAAGGCTGTAAGCATATCCTTGAGCGATATTGCGGCCATGGGCGGGACACCGATGTTTCTTCTCACATCGATAATCCTGCCGGCAGCGACTTCAACGGATTTTATAAACTTTCTTTATAAAGGGATAAAGGAAAAGGCGGACGAGTCTGGCGCTGCGCTCATCGGCGGCAATACCTCCTCGTCTCCCGGTAAAATAATCATAAGCACAACAATGCTTGGCGAAGTCCCAAAAGATCAGCTATTATTGAGAAAAGGCGCATCAGCGGGAGATATGATATATGTAACCGGCCTCCTGGGGGATTCAAGCCTGGGACTCAAGATATGGAAGCAAAAGGGCAATACACCCATAACAGATCCGTTTCTAAAGGATGCCATGCTCGCCCATATTGACCCTGCCCCAAGGGTGAGAGAAGGGAGAACGATAGCCGAAAAGAAACTTGCAACCGCAATGATTGATATAAGCGACGGTTTGATTTCAGATTTAAGACATGTCGCGGAAGAAAGCGGCGTTGGGGCCAGGGTGTGGCTTAAAAAAATACCGATTTCCATAGGCCTTAAAAGATGGGTGGTTGACCACCCTCAGGACATTGCCTTTGCCCTCAGCGGAGGAGAAGATTATGAGCTCCTTTTTACTGTTTCAAAAGAAAACAGCCGACGTATAGATGCTGTATCAAGAGAGCTCAACATACCGATAACATACATTGGCGAGATTGTATCTAAAGAAGAAGGGCTCGCTGTACTGGATGAAAAAAATGAGCCGTTCCCATTGACAGCGGAAGGGTTTGAACACTTTAAAAATATAGGCTGAAGGCTTAAGGCTATAGAGCAAAGGTTGGAGGCTCAAACTTTTTTCATGGGAGGCATTATGAAAATAAAGGTTCAAATAGGTTACAAGTTTATACTCGGATTTATCGGTGTTGTTTTTACAGCCGCATTTGCCCCTGCGATTGTGGATGCAATGAACATTGTAGAGTGGATAAAACAGCCTCTGAGTTTTCTGATGGCCATCCTCATAGGGTTAATCCTCGGCTCTATCTTTACCAGAAGCCTTACCAAAGACTTCCGCCAGCTTACTTCCATAGCCAATGATATAAGCAATGGCGATCTTACGAGGCCGAACGGCATTGATGTAAACAGCAAGATACTTCAGGACGAGTCCACCGAGCTTGCTCTGGCCTTAAATGCGATGCTCAAAAATCTTAAGGGCCTTGTAAATCATATAAAAGATGCGGCAGCCAATCTGGCCGAGGCTGCCGGGACATTGAATACATTGATGGCAAAAGGTCATAAAACTACAGAGGATGTCTCTACAGGCACATCAAAGATCTTTGAAGGGGCGCTGGAACAGGCCGGTCATGTGGAAAATGCCTCAAAGACAATAAAGGAAATGGCAAAGATGTCCGATGATGTGTCGGACAAGGCAACGGATATGGCAGCGGTGGCGTCTCAAACCAAGTCCAGGGTTCAGAAAGCCGTTGCGATATCCACATCTGCTTTAAAAAAGATGGAATCCATACTGCAGGGCGTGGACTCTACAAAGGATATGGTCGTCAGGCTGGAGGAAAAGATAAATAATATTCCTAAGATACTGGATGTAATCACCCACATATCAAGACAGACCGATCTCCTTGCGCTCAATGCAACCATAGAGGCGTCCAAGGCAGGCGAACACGGCAGGGGATTTGCCATCGTTGCTGAAGAGGTGCGAAGATTTGCCGACAATACCAATCGTTCCGTAGAGGATGTTGCCTTTATTGTCAAGGACGTGAAGGCGGAGGTTGAGCGGCTGGTCAATGCAGCGGCAGAAAGCGCGATGTTTACCCAGGGAGGGAGAGAGGATATCAATAAGGTCAAAGGGGCGCTGGATGAGATTACCGCCTTTACTTCGGAGGTTGCGGACAAGGGAGCCGTTATCCTCACCCTTGCGCAGAAGCAAAAGGAGGGGGCGGAAGAAGCCGTCAAACTTATGGAGCAAATCGCCCACATAGCCAGAGAAAATGTATCTACTACCGAAGAAGTAGATACGGTGGTTGATAATCACAGGGTGTCCATAGAGGAGGTGCTGGCCTCTGCAAAAAAAATGTCGGAGCTTTCTCATGAGCTGAATCAGGTGGTTGCGCGGTTTAAACTGGAACAGGGTGAGCTGTCGCTTTTCCCGGAGAATGAAGCGGGGGAGATAATGATAGCGGAAAAGGCCGTATGACAGAGAATGATAAACTTCTCGTATCCCTGGATAATGAGACATTTGCTGTTGACGCAGATGCAGTGGCTGCAGTGGTGGAAACAGAGCGGTTTTTTATGCTGCCCATGCTTAAATTCCCATTTTCCTGCCCGAGGCCGGTGTTTATAAAAGGCGTGATAACAAGGCGCGGGGATGTCGTGGTTGTCATTGATATCGGCAGCCTCTTGGGAATAACCGCATCCCCTGACAGATTCAATCAGGGGCAGGCTCATGATACAGGGCCATACAGGGTGGCTATCATGAAAAAAGACGCTTCAAGCCTTGGCGTGTATCTCGGCAAAAAGGAGTTATCCTTTCTCTGGAGCGAAGATCTTAAAAGCCTTGAGTTTGAGCCGTCCGGTGAAAATTATATTCAGGGTTTGATTGACCCGTCAGGCAGGAAAATAAAATTGCTTGACTGGCAGAGGATATTGGAAGAGACGCAAAAGGCGGTAAGCTGCAGGTAATTAGCTGATAGCTCATAGCTCATGGTTAATAGCTTTTGCTATCAGCTATGAGCTATTTACTTCATTTTATGGACACATCACAGTATAAAACCCTTTTTCTCCAGGAGACCGAAGAACACCTTAAAGGGATAAACGAGGAGCTGCTCAAACTGGAAAATGAACCGCACGCCCCTTCCGGCATAGATAATCTCTTCAGACACTTCCACTCCATCAAGGGGATGGCTGCATCCATGGGTTATGAAACGATGGCCTCCTTCAGCCATCAGTTGGAAGACCTCCTTGATGCGGTCAGAAAAGAAAGGATAAACCTTAATCAGGAGATCGTAGACGCCGTTTTAAGCGGGGCAGATACCCTCCGCGCCTTTACACAATTGATTGCAGAGGATAAGCCCCTTGATATGGACAGCCAGCTATTATCAAAGATTCAGGCCATCCTTACCCGGAAAGAACCCCCCGCACCTTTATTGCAGAAAGAAGAAGCTGTTGTTATACCTCCGGCCTCTGCTCAACCAGCCGCGTCGAAACTTGGCCTTTCCACCACGATGAAGGTGGACAGCAAGGTCTTTGATAATTTTATGGGGTCTGTCGGAGAGTTGTTTACGGTGCGGTCACGGTTGAGGGAGATCGTCACAAACTCCTTTCCGGTAGAATTTCAGGAGGCGGCCCATCAGCTCGGCAGGATCATAGAAGACCTCTATTATGCAGTGGTAACGGCAAGGATGATACCCTTTGAAGGCCTGACCCAGAACCTCCCCAGAATCGTAAGGGATATGTGTAAAAAGGGAGGAAAGGATGTAGAGCTGCTGATACAAGGAGGGGATGTAAAACTGGACAGGGCTGTATTGGAACACATGACCGACCCGCTTGTACATATTATAAGAAATGCGCTGGACCACGGCATAGAAACACTGGAAGAGAGGATATCACTGGGCAAGCCGGCGAAAGGGCGCATAACTGTCGCTGTGGCAAGGCAGCGGAATAATATCATAATAGAAATAACAGACGATGGGAGAGGGATAGATGTAAACAAACTGAAAGAAAAAGCCCTGTTGGCAGGAATCCAGGAAGAGAGAATAAAAAATATGGCGGATAAAGAGCTGCTCCTTCTGATTTGCACGCCGGGTTTAAGCCTCGCAAAGGAGGTTACAGAGACATCCGGCAGAGGCGTTGGAATGGATATTGTAAAAGGAAATGTGGAATCCATAGGAGGAAGGTTGGAAATATCCTCTTATCCCCATCAGGGGACAAAGATTACCCTTGAACTTCCGGTGACAATATCTATCGTCAAGGTTCTTCTTGTATCTCTCTGCGACGAGCTGTTTGCCTTTCCCATATCAAAGGTGCTCAAGGTGATGGATGTAAATAGGGCGGATATAAAAGGCGACAAGACCTGCCGCTCTGTTATCTATAATGATACGGAGGTGCCTATTGTTGATTTAAGGAACATTCTCGCGCTGCCGTCCCTTGCGGAAAAAGACCCCGTTTCCGTTGTTGTAATTGACGCAAAGGGCAAAATATCAGGTGTGATTGTGGATGATTTTGAAGGAGAGATAGACGGATATATAAAACCGCTCTCTCAGCCAATGACAAGGATGCAGGGGGTTATCGGGGTTACAGTCCTTGGAGACGGCAGACCCGTATTTCTTCTCGACCCAACCATGCTGCCTTGCCCCGAAAATACCTATTCATAATTCAATATGCAGGGGAGGGGCTTGCCCCCTCCCGACGGGAGACCACAAGGGTCTCCCCTACATTGAATTTTCATCCCCCCTTGCGAGCCCAGCGCCATTTTCCATCACAAAGGCTGATGATTTTCCAAGACTCCGCAATGGAAAATGGCGCGGGGCAATCAGAGATTGAACTTTAGTCCAGAGTGTGGTATATCTATCCTACAAAAGCGAGGAGGTAGTTGTAAAGTGAGTGATGTTCTGGCAGATAAGCCTGTCCCTGAAGGTTTCAATCAGGGAACGGACGCTGAACCGTCAACCGGCGGCAGCAATGAGTCATTTTATGAGAAGACACTGAAAGAACCGCAGGCCGGCGAACTTATAAAGGGGAAGGTGGTCTGCATTACCAAGGATGTGGTTATTGTTGACATCGGATACAAATCAGAAGGTCATATACCGGTTAAAGAATTTTTTGATGTCCGGGGAAGCCTTGTAGTCAAAGTTGGCGATGAGATAGAGGTGATGCTGGAAAACAGAGAAGATGACAAGGGATATATCATCCTCTCTATGGAAAAGGCAAGGCAGATGAGGGCGTGGGATGAACTGGAAGAGGCGTACAAAACCGGCGGAACTGTGGAGGGTAAAATAGTTAAGAAGGTGAAAGCAGGTTTCAGCGTTGATTTGCACGGCATTGCCGCCTTTCTCCCTGGCTCTCAGGCAGATGTTCGGCCTGTAAATAATCCTGACCAGCTTGTCAACAATTCTTGTATGTTCAAGGTCTTGCAGTATGACAGGCGAAAACCAAATATTGTGGTGTCAAGGAGGGCTGTTCTGGAGGAGGAAAGAGAGCGGCTTAAAAAAGACACCATAGAGACGCTGGAAGAGGGTAAGGTTGTTGACGGGATTATAAAAAATATTACCAATTATGGTGTCTTTGTTGACATGGGCGGTGTAGACGGCCTCTTGCACATAACTGACATAGCCTGGGGAAAGGTCAAACATCCGTCTCAGCTTTTTAAGGTCGGCGACAGGATAACGGTTAAGGTTTTAAGATTTGATAAAGAGGAAAGGAAGCTGTCCCTCGGTCTAAAGCAGCTGAAACCCAATCCATGGGATACTGCTAAAGAAAAATATCAGGCAGGTTCAAAGGCAGCGGCCAGGGTTGTCAGCATGACGGATTACGGAGCGTTTGCTGAGCTGGAAGAAGGGATAGAAGGGCTTATTCATCTGTCGGAATTGAGCTGGACAAAGATAAAGCGCCCTTCTCAAAGGCTTAAGGTTGGCGATACTGTTGAGGTAAAGGTACTAGAGATAGACCATTTGAGCAAAAAACTTTCTTTGAGCCTTAAACAGTGCGAGCCGAACCCATGGGATGTGATGGCGCTGAAATACCCTCAAGGGACAAGGGTTAAGGGCGTTGTCAAGAATATTGCCGATTACGGCATCTTTGTCGGCATAGAAGATGGTGTGGATGGATTGGTGCATATATCCGATATGTCATGGAGGAAGATAAAACATCCGTCAGAGCTTTTTCAAAAGGGGCAGGAGGTGGAGGCAGAGGTTTTAAATGTGGATAAAGACAAAGAAAGGCTTTCCCTCAGCACAAAGGCCCTGCACAAAGACCCGTGGGAGAGAATTGAGGAGAGATACCATGCGGGTATGTCGGTTGTCGGCAGGATAACGAACATTGCGAGTTTCGGCGCTTTTGTAGAGCTGGAGGCCGGCATTGAAGGGCTTATCCATGTATCTGAATTGACCAGAGGGAAGAAAAAGGGGTTGAATATAAATGTCGGGGATACGGTGGAAACAGAGGTCTTAAATGTAGACCCTGAAGAAAGGAAGATAGGCCTTGGCCTCAAGGTGCCGGTGAAAGCCGGGGAACAAACTTCTGTATAACGGCGTATGGGAAAGAAATATATAAAATGGATTTTAGGCATTGCAGGCATATTCTTTTTGCTTTTTTTTTTATATTCTCCCTGTTTCTGGCAGTGCTTATGGGCGGCGGCGGCCTCTCCTTTGGCGATAAAATAGCGGTTGTAGAGGTGGAGGGGGTAATAACCGAACCCGATTCAATAAATAAACAGATTAAGGAATACGGAGAGCGGGACGATGTGAAGGCCATTGTCATAAGGATAAACTCGCCTGGCGGCGGGGTAGGGCCTTCCCAGGAGATTTACCGGGAGCTGAAAAAGGTGAGAGCCAAAAAAAAGGTGGTCGCCTCCATGGGCGCTGTGGCAGCCTCCGGCGGTTATTACATTGCCGTAGCAGCCGATAAAATTATCGCCAATCCCGGAACCATCACCGGCAGCATCGGCGTTATTATGGAATTTACCGACGCAGAAGGGCTGCTGAGTAAAATAGGTTTAAAGGGATATGTGATAAAGAGCGGAGAATATAAAGATATCGGCTCTCCTTTGAGGGGGATGAGGGATAATGAGAAAAAGCTGTTACAGGACGTTATCGATGATGTGTATCAGCAATTTATAAGCGCAGTGGCTGAAAATCGCAAACTCAAGATTGACGCAGTCAGGAAATTTTCCGACGGCCGGATATTTTCCGGGCATCAGGCCATGGCTTTGGGATTGGTTGATGAGATTGGCAATTTCCAGGATGCTATTGATACAGCAGCGGCTATGGCCCATATTAAGGGGAAACCGGTTGTGCTCTATCCGGAAAAAAGGGGAATCAGACTGTGGGATATTATTTTTGGCGACGCTGCCGGCCAGATGATAAAGCGATTAAAAGGGGGATACGGGTTAATGTATCTTTTCCCCTACGGAGTGTTTTAAAAGAGAGACATGCTGCGGCATGTCTCGATATCCTGATCAGGAGGGATGCGAAATGATAAAAAGCGGTCTCATAGAAAAGGTTTCCGAGAAGGTTAAAAACTTTACCAAAAGGGATGTGGAGGTCATCGTAGATGCGATTTTTGACAGCATGACAGCACGTCTCGCATCTGGAGATAAGATTGAAATCAGGGGGTTCGGCAGTTTTAAGGTCAAGGAGTACAAGGCAAGGAAGGGGAGGAATCCGAAGACAGGCGAAGCGATAGATGTTCCTGCGAAGAAAGCCCCGTTTTTTAAGGTCGGCAAGGAATTAAAAGAAAGGATAAATAAGCAGTTTTAAACATGAAACGGCTCTGGGCTCCCTGGCGCACCGAGTATATCCATGGACCAAAATCTCGTGAGTGCATCTTTTGCAGGGAATATGGCAAAGGTGACAAAAAAGATTTGATTCTCCATAGAGGAAATTTTGCGTCCGTCATGATGAATAAATTCCCGTACAACAACGGCCATCTCCTTGTGTACCCATGGAAACACACCGGTCTGATGGAAGAAATGGGAGCTGACGAGACATTAGAGGTTTTCAGATTCATAAAGGAATCGGTTTCAATCCTGAAAAAAGAGATGAATCCTGGTGGATTTAATATCGGCATGAACCTCGGAAAGGCTGCAGGGGCGGGAATAGATGAACATATCCACTTCCATGTGGTCCCCAGGTGGAACGGGGATACAAATTTTATGCCCGTCATAGGCGAGGTGCGAGTTATGCCGGAACACCTTCAGGCAACTTATGAGAAACTGTATCCTCATTTTCAAAAACTGAATACGGCATGAACATGGAAAAAATATCACCGCCATTTTGCCTTTTAATCATTTTCTCCCTTCTGCTGGCGCCCAGCGCCATTTTCCATCGCGGAGTCTTGGAAAATCATCAGCCTTTGTGATCGAAAATGGTGAAGGGCTTGACAAAAAAATGCGAAACCGATACCTTGTAAATGGAGCCGGCGAAGGGAATTGAACCCTTGACCTGCTGATTACGAATCAGCTGCTCTGCCCCTGAGCTACGCCGGCAAGTAAGCCGTACACTATGAGATTAAATTGTTGAGCCTAACTTAATTTAAAAATTAAAATTTAGAATTTATTATTTCCATTAACACTTAACATTCAACTTGTCAAGGCTTTTAGAATCATACAGAAGATAGAAAGCGATAAAAAACAGATATGCCGCAGACCTCAAAATTCCAGGCTTATAAAAACCTTAATCTCATAATCCCTCAAACGGACAAAATCCTCATTGTAGACGACGACCTGACCATCAAGGCGATGCTTGAAGATATACTTCATGCGCACGGCTACCAGACCTACCATGCCTCAAACGGCCGTGAGGCCATAAGGCTTGTGAAGGAACATGCCCCTGAAATAATTCTCATGGATATTGTAATGCCTGAGATGGACGGCATAACAGCCTGCAAGATAATACGCAGCGTCTCTTTGCCAATCCGGCCTTCCATCATCATGGTATCCAGCAAAGGAGATAAAGAGGCCATAGTTGAGGCTCTTGAAAAGGGAGCCGACGATTTTATAACAAAACCTGTCGACGATATGGAGCTCATTGCCAGAATTAAGGCGCAGTCCAGGATAAGGGGTTTTTACCAGGAAATCTATGAAGACAAGAAAAATCTGGAGACCATATTTGACATCACAAAGACCATATCTTCAATGCTTAAGACGGATGAGGTGCTTTATACAATTGTCAAGAAGGTGGCTGATATTACCGAAGCTGTCAGGTGTTCAATAGTGCTTATTTCAAAAGAGGACGAGGGGTATGTGCTCGCGTCGCATGA
>JACQEJ010000171.1 GCA_016200645.1 Deltaproteobacteria bacterium
ACCTGCAACAGTTGTTGCGCCTACTGCCCTTGCCCTTGCCTCAATTACCCTTGACAGGGTATCCCGTTCAAACTCCATTGCGCCTTTTACAGTATTTAAAAGGTTTGGGATAAGATCGTGCCTCCTTTTAAGCTGAACATCAATCTGCTGCCATGCATTCTGCACCTGATTTTTCAGGGTAACCAAACCGTTGTAGATGCTGACAACCCAAATTGCGGCCGCAACAAGAATAACTAAAAAAATCCATCCGAACATAGGAACCTCCTCTCTTTAGTAGCAGTAAACAGTAGAGGGTAGACAGTAGAAGGTAGAAGGTAGAAGGTAGAAAGAAAATCTTTTGTTTTCTACTCTCTACTTTCTACTCTCTACTTTTCTTTTTCCCTGTCTACTGTCTACCGTCTACTTATCTACTTTATTTTGAGTGTCTGTCCGCCACCTTGCTTGCGCCGTAGGCATTGGGTTTTGTAACCGCTGCGTATCCTGAGCCTGTCACCATGCCGACCACCTCTCTGATAATATCTTTTGTATCGCCGTTTTCTCCAACATCAAGGTGTATTTCAACAGGCAGTTTTGCAAAACCGTTTTCTGATAATTTGGCTTTTAACATGGCCGCTGTCTCAAGGCTGAGGGATGTTTCGTAAAAAATTCGCTGACGAAGATTTTCAATCTTTCTGTGCCGGATCTTTTTATAAAAATAACGGCCCCCCTGGCCTATCCTGTGGATGATGATGGCGCTTATAAAAAGGGTCTCCGCCGCCAAAAAAGAATCGGTTCCGATGATGATGGAATAGCGGTAATGGGCATCTTCCTCTATATATTCCACGAGCTTTCCGAATACTTCTTCAAAAGAAAGATTGCCAAATGTAGGGCTGAAAAATTCTTGTTTTTGAGGCTTACCGTATTGCGCAGGCTCCATGTTGCGAAATTCTACAATAATTGCATGGAAAAAGGAAGTAAAAAATTGCACATCGTGCCTTAATATGTTAAGGAAAGCGCAGCGCTCACTCTATGGGGCGCAACAGAAATAATAACTCCTTACCCCGCACCACTTTCCATTACCAAGGCCGAAAATTAGTATATGCTTTGGTGCAGGAAAGTGGTGCGGGGATTACGGCGGGCATTCCGTTTAATAACCTCCGCCTTGCTGAGGAGATTATTCACTCGTATGCATATAGAAAAGATGTCATCCAAAATCCGCGCCTTGCCTTTTATTCTCTTCGGCCTTTTCATAATCGCCCCGCTTTCCCTGGCAACCTGCGAAAGAAATGCGCTGTGGAAAGATGATTTTACCCTGTGGACAGATATTGTCCATAAATCAAAAGGGAAGGCGCGGGCTTATTATAACCTCGGCGCCGCATATCATGATGAAAAGGGGCTGCTGGATGAGGCAATAACATATTATAGGACAGCGCTAACTATTGAGCCAGACTACGCAAGTGTCCACAATGATCTCGGCGACGCCCTGAGGGATAAAGGCCTGCTGGAGCCGGCTATTATTGAATATAAGACGGCGCTTCGGTTAAAACCGGCATATCCAAAGGCGCATAACAACCTTGGTATCGTCTATTGCAGACAGGGAAAATTTGATGAAGCGATAAGAGAGCTTAAAATGGCTTTAAGATTAAACCCTGAATATGCAGAGGCGCGTAATAATCTTGAAGATATTTACAACATGAAGGGATTAAAATAAGGCAGGGAGGTAATTTAAGAATTCCTTTTCTCCAAAACCTGCAACAAATCTTTTTGTGACAATACCTTTTCTGTCTATAAAAACAGTACCGGCGCCATATGAAATGCCGTATCTTGCGGCAATACGGCCTTCGGTATCAAAAACCAACCGCATATCACCCATCTTCATGTCTTTTGCATATTTGACGAGATTGCTTTTTGTATCCTGAAAACCGAGGCCTATCACAACGAGACCCTTTTCTTTATATTGATTGTATGCCCTCTGCACGAAAGGAACTTCTTCTTTGCAGCGCTGTCACCATGATGCAAACCAGTATAAGATAACCGGTCTGCCTTTAAATTCTGAAAGGGATAAACTGCCTCCGTTAAATCTTTCAGAAACAAAATCAGGCGCAGGAAGCCCCTCAACCTGAACCTTTGCGCAGGATAGGAAAAAAGACAAAGACATGAGGATAATGACAAGATAAGATTTTTTCATAGTAAACATTTCTTATTTTCTAATCACAAGCCCTATTACAGCGCCTACAAAACCAAATAAAGCGCCCCATGCAAAATAGTGGATAATAGCCATTGGAGTGGAGTGCATGCCGGGACCAAACCACCAGTTTGAAAACCATATGCCGAATAAAATACCGAAAACAATGCCGGCAATGCCTCCAACCACAGCCTTTTTAAATATATTGTCAGTAAATCTTCTTATCGGCTGTCCGCATGTTGGGCAGGTTTTTGTATCGTTAGTCATGTTTCTCCTCTCATTCCCAAGGCTAAAGCCTTGAGTTGCTGCTTTTTTGCGCTTCAGCCTTAAGCCTTCAGCCTTAAGCCTTCAGCCTTTTTTCTATCCTCTCCATGCCTCCCATGTACGGCCTCAGCGCCTCCGGTATGATAACGCTTCCATCTTCCTGCTGATAGTTTTCCAGTATTGCAACTAAAGTTCTGCCCACGGCAAGGCCTGAGCCGTTGAGGGTGTGGACGAATCTCGGTTTGCCGCCGTCTTTGGGTTTGTATTTGATATTCGCCCTGCGCGCTTGAAAATCCTCGAAATTGCTGCACGAAGATATTTCCCGGTATTTATTCTGTCCCGGAAGCCAGACCTCTATGTCATAAGTCTTTGCGGATGAAAAGCCCATGTCTCCAGTGCAGAGCGCGACAACGCGGTAATGCAAGCCGAGTTTCTGCAATATTTTTTCCGCATCCGAAGTAAGTTTTTCCAACTCATCGTAAGATGTTTCCGGTTTTGCAAATTTTACCAATTCCACTTTGTTGAACTGATGCTGCCGGATAAGCCCCTTCACATCCTTGCCGTAAGAGCCTGCCTCTTTTCTGAAGCAGGGCGTATATGCGGTGTAATAAACCGGCAGGTCATCTTCTTTCAATATCTCGTCACGGAAAATATTGGTTACCGGAACCTCTGCCGTAGGAATGAGAAAATGATCCGAACCCTCTATCTTGAATAAATCTTCTTCAAATTTGGGAAGCTGGCCTGTTCCGGTCATACATGCCCTGTTCACCATAAACGGCGGAAGCACTTCCGTATAGCCATGCTCGCGCGTATGCGCATCCAGCATGAAATTGATAAGCGCCCTCTCCAAGAGCGCGCCTGTGCCTTTATACAAGGTAAACCGCGCTCCGGCCAATTTGCTGCCCCGCTCAAAATCCAGAATGCCAAGATTGACGCCTATTTCGCTGTGATCTCTTGGGGTAAATGCAAATTGAGGAATGCCGCCCCGTTTTCTTATTTCAACATTGTCATCAGATGTTTTGCCCAAAGGGACGGATGAATGCGGAATATTGGGGATTTGGAGCAAAAATGCTTCCATTTCCCGCTCACATTCTATAACAACATTATCAAGATCGTCTATTTGAGCGGAAATAGATTTCATTTCATCCATAATCCCTGCTGTGTCTTTATTGTCTTTTTTAAGCCATGCGATTTCCTTGGAAGCAGTATTTTTTTTTGCCTTCAGCAATTCGACGAACTGAATGGCCATCCGTCTTTTCTTATCAAGTTCCTTTATCCCTGAAAGGTCGGGAATGCCGCCGCGGGTTTGTAGTCTCTTCTCTACCTCAACAAGATTCTCTCTCACGAACTTTATATCCAGCATGACTACTTCTCACCGTCCCATCTTTTATACAACTTATTCTCAATCCCCATCGCATCCAGAACCTTGCCCACGACAAAATCAACGAGGTCGTCAATCTTTTTCGGCTGGTGATAAAAGCCCGGCATGGCAGGGATGATGTGCGCGCCTGCGCGGGAGAGTTTCAGCATATTTTCAAGATGAATTTGATTTAAAGGCGTTTCTCTCGGCACAAGGATGAGACGGCCTTTTTCTTTTAGAATAACATCCGCCGCCCGCTCGATGAGATTTCCAGATATGCCGCAGCTAATCCTTGCCAGAGCTCCCATAGAGCATGGACAAACAATCATATCGCGGACGCGGGCCGAGCCGCTGCTGAGCGGTGCGCCGATATTATCCGCAGGAAAACAGCTTAACCGGCCGTCTGTTTTGCCAAAATATTTTTTTAGCCCCCTCTCTATCTCGGTTTTATTGCCGCGCAGTCTTAAGGGGGTCTCCTGCTCCAGCACCAAAAAACCAGAAGGGGAGATGATAAGCGCTACATCATCCCCCCTTTTTAAAAGTTCCTGTATAAGTCTCAGCCCGTATGCCGCGCCGCTGGCGCCTGTTATGGCAACAACCTTCGCCACTACTCCTTCACCTTTACCGTTATTGCAACATAAAATGTATTGCCGCCCCTGATGATGCGGAAAAGTATGGTATCAGACTTGGAGGCCGCCTTCATCGCCTCTTTGTATTCTTTGAAGTTCTTAACCTCTTTTCTGTTCACCTCTTTTATGACATCCCCGCTCTTGATGCCTTCTGCTGCAGCAGGACTGTCCGGCCTGACCTGAGTCACCACAACCCCCTCGGTGTCCTTGAGTTCAAGTCTTCTGGCTATATCCGGCGTTATGGATTGCACGGCAAGCCCCAGTCTTTTTTCAGGCGCCTTTTCTCCCTTTTCTTCAACTGCTGCCGCCTCTTCCTCTTCCTTCATCTTACCCACCGTGACAGTAAGGATCTTCTCTTTGCCATCTCTTATAATCTTTACTTTAACGGACTTGCCTGGAGAGATGGATGCAACTGCCCTTGGCAGATCGTTTACCTCTTTTATCTCTTTGCCATCAAATTCTACAATAACATCCCCTGCCTGTATCCCTCCCTTATCTGCCGGTTCACCTTTGTTGACAGAGGACACAAGGGCGCCCTGTTTTTCCTTCAGGCCAAAAGACTTGGCAAGGTCAGGAGTCACTTCCTGGATACTGACCCCTATCCACCCTCTCGTAACCATGCCTTTTTCTTTCAACTGAAGCAGTATATCCTTCACCATATTTATCGGCGTGGCAAAACCAACGCCCTGGCCGCCTGCAATGATTGCGGTATTTATCCCTATGACTTCTCCTCTGAGATTAAAGAGAGGGCCTCCGCTGTTGCCGGGGTTGATGGCAGCGTCTGTCTGAATGAAATTATCATACGGACCTGCCCCTATAACCCTGCCCTTTGCGCTCACAATACCTGCGGTTACGGTATGACCGAGGCCAAACGGATTCCCTATGGCCATAACCCACTCGCCTATCTCAAGCTTGTCAGAATCTCCCAGGGCAGCCACAGGCAGATCACCATTTGCATCTATCTTTATCAAGGCCACATCCAGCCTCGCATCCCTGCCCACTACCTTTGCCTTGTATTCTTTTCCCCCTTTTTCCGCAAGGGTAACAATTATCTCTTCAGCATTCTCTATCACATGATTATTGGTAAGGATATATCCCTCTTTGTTTATGATAAACCCTGAACCGAGGCTCTGCCTTTTAAACTCCCTTTCCGGCGCCTCTCCAAAATTCCTAAATTCATCTCCGAAAAAGTCTTCAAACGGATTCTTGAATTCAGGGAATGGAACCATTGGTTTTTGCTTTACTACCTGAGTTGTAGATATGTTGACCACAACAGGATTCAGCTCCTTGGCCAACTTTACGAACGAATTCGGCTCAAGCTGCGCGGGCTCTGTTTTTTCAGCTTTTTCCTTCCAGAAACTCTGGGCGTCTGTCTGAGGCGTAATACCGAATCTTGCAGTTAAGAGGATGCCCAATAATAGCGAAGCTATCCCAACTATTATTATGCTTTTAATGCCAAATCTTTTCTTGTCGCTCATGTTGTCCATATGTATTCTCCTTTAATTATAGATTTGAGGCACGAGGCAAAAACCTCCAACCTCTTATTGCTTTGTTATGCTAACATATCTCATTCGCAAATCGTAAAGGATGTTATCCATCAGCCTTGCCTCTGCTTCTGTCATGTTCCCTTTGGTCTTTTGTTTCAGCATATCAATCATATCTATTGTATGCCTGGCCAACTCAAGGTTTCTGTCTGTTTTCTGAGTTTGCGGATCTGGAATTTCACCGAGATGCAACAGAGCCGATGTGCTCAAAGACAGGATAAAGGTGGAAAAGTCCGCAGGTGGGATTGATGTTGGAATATCCTGTGTTTTTTGAGCATCTTGCGGCTTTTCACTTTCTTCTTTTACCTTCGCCTTTTTCTCTCCCGCTTCTGTAAATCTCCTCTTGTCTACAACCTTAAACTCTTTGTTATCCATGATAAAATACAGGGGCTTGGGGTTAACCAGCAAAATACAAACTCATCTCTTGTATAGCTCTAGCCCCGAGCCTTTACTCTCCACCTCCTTTTATCGCGCCTCTATTTTTATGGCTTTAGGTTTTTGTTCCAGGATTTTCTGCAAAGTAATCTCCAGAACGCCGTTATTATATTTTGCCTTAATATCATCTTTATTCACTATATAAGGGAGGGTGAAAGCCCTTTGAAAGCTGCCATAGGAACGTTCCATCCTGTGATAATTTTCCTCCTGAACATTTTTTTCAAATCTGCGTTCGCCTTTCAACGCCAGGATATTGTCCTGTATCTCAACTTCTATATCTCTCTTATCTATCCCAGGAAGTTCTGCTTTAAGGATAATATGTTCTTCTGTCTCATAAATATCCACAGGAGGAGACCAGCCGCCGCCCGCTATCCCTTCACATGGGGCCTTTGCCTTAGAAAGGGTCTCATCAAATAGACGATTCATCCTCTCCTGAATTGTAAGCAGGTCTTTGAATGGATCCCACTTTAATAGCGCCATACCTTACTCCTGCAACGCGCCTTACACCAATCTCCCATACCCCCCCTTTGGAAAAGGGGCATGAGAACATCACCAAATCTATTTTATAATTCTACCTTTGTCAACCCTTGACAAGTTTATGTGTTTTACCTTCAGTAAAACCTTCCGCCTATTTTGTCATACAAAATAGATAATTTGTCAAGGGTCAAGATTTATTTATCAAACCATCATTAAAAACAGATAACTGGATGATTAATTTTTTTAAATCATGAGCCTGTTGCCAATTTGCCAGGGACCCTTTTCTTTGCTTGCTCAAACTTAAGCTCCCCCTTACGTTCATCAACAATAATATTATCCTCTTCCTTAAACTCCCCTTCCAGTATCTTCGTGGCAAGCGGGTCTTGAATCCTTCGCTGGATGAGCCTTTTGAGCGGACGCGCGCCGTACGCGGGGTCGTAGCCTTCCTGCGCAAGGAGCGCCTTTGCCTCGTCGGTCAAGGTGAGGGTGATCTTTTTTTCCTGTAATAATTTCTTGAGCCGCTCAAGCTGTATATCTACGATGGACTTGATGTGAACTTTTGACAGCGGATGAAATATAATAATATCGTCAATCCTGTTTAAAAATTCCGGCTTGAACGAAACCTTCAGACTTTCCATAATCTTGTTTTTTATTTCCTCGTATTCCCTTTCGCCGAGTAGGGACGAACGGCCGTTCGCCCCTACAACAAAAAACTGGCTGCCTATGTTTGAGGTCATAATGATCACCGTGTTCCTGAAATCCACGGTTCGTCCCTGTCCGTCCGTAAGCCTTCCGTCATCCAATATTTGCAGGAGGATGTTGAACACATCGGGATGCGCCTTTTCTATCTCGTCAAAGAGAAGCGCGGAATATGGCCTTCTGCGCACGGCCTCGGTGAGATAGCCTCCCTCTTCATATCCCACATATCCGGGCGGGGCGCCGATAAGCCGCGCCACCGAATGTTTTTCCATGAATTCGCTCATGTCAATCCTGACCATGGCCTGCTCATCGTCAAAGAGAAATTCCGCCAACGCCCGCGCGGTTTCCGTCTTTCCCACGCCCGTTGGACCGAGAAAAATAAAAGAGCCGACCGGACGATTTATATCCTGCAATCCCGCCCGCGCCCTCCGCACTGCATTGGAGACCGCATGTATCGCCTCTCCCTGTCCCACGACCCTCTTTTTCAGGCGGTCTTCCATCTTGAGCAGCTTGTCTCGTTCACCTTCCATCATCCGTGAAACGGGTATGCCTGTCCATTTGGATACAACCTCTGCAATGTCCTCGGAATCAACCTCCTCCTTGAGCATCCGCTTCCCTTTTTGCGTCTCCGCCAATTTTCTCTGTCCCTGCTCCAATTCCTTTTGCAGCTCCGTAAGCGTGCCGTATTTCAGTTCCGCAGCCTTTGCCAGATCGCCTGCGCGTTCGGCCTGCGCAGCCTTTAACTTTGCGTCTTCTATCTTCTGCTTTGCCTCGCGGATTTTTGTTATCTCCTGCTTTTCCTTTTGCCAGCGCGCTTTGAGCCCGGATGTATCCTCTTTAAGGTTTGCAATTTCTTTTTCTATTTTTTCAAGCCTTTCAAGCGAAGCCTTGTCCGTCTCTTTTTTCAACGCCTGCCGCTCAATCTCCAACTGCGTTATCCTTCGCTCCACCTCGTCAATCTCAATGGGCATGCTGTCTATCTCAATACGGAGCCGCGAGGCGGACTCGTCTATGAGGTCAATCGCCTTGTCCGGCAAAAATCTATCCGTGATGTAACGGTGCGAAAGCGTTGCCGCAGCCACAATCGCGGAATCCGCGATGCGCACGCCGTGATGAACCTCATATTTCTCTTTGAGCCCGCGCAAAATTGAGATAGTGTCTTCCACATTCGGCTCACCCACAAACACAGGCTGGAAGCGTCTTTCCAGCGCAGCGTCTTTTTCGATATGCTTGCGATATTCATCCAGAGTGGTCGCTCCCACGCAGCGAAGCTCACCGCGCGCCAGCGCAGGTTTGAGCATGTTAGACGCATCCATTGCGCCCTCTGCCGCGCCCGCGCCCACCAATGTGTGCAACTCGTCAATAAATAAAATCACCTCTCCCTGAGATTCGCTAATCTCCCGCAAGACCGCCTTGAGCCTGTCCTCGAATTCTCCGCGATATTTCGTGCCTGCGATGAGCGCGCCCAAGTCCAGCGCAAGGAGCCTTTTATTTTTCAAAGTCTCCGGCACATCCCCTGAAACAATCCTCTGTCCCAAACCCTCCACAATCGCCGTCTTTCCAACACCCGCCTCGCCGATCAGCACAGGATTGTTCTTTGTGCGCCGCGAAAGCACCTGAATCACGCGTCGTATCTCATCATCCCTGCCGATAACAGGGTCAAGCTTTCCCTTTCGCGCAAGCTCCACCAGATCGCGCGTGTAGCGCATAAGCGCCTGATACTTTTCTTCGGGATTCTGATCCGTTACGCGCTGGCTTCCCCGAACCGATGCCATCGCCTTGAGTATCGCATCCTTTGACGCTCCCTGCGCGGCCAGTATTTTAGGTGCCTCGCTTGTTTTCTCATCCGCAATGGCGATGAGGATATGCTCGGTTGATACAAAATCATCCGTGAGCCGCTGCGCCTCTTCAAAAGCCTTGTCAAGAATCTTTTTCAATCTCGGCGCAAGGTAAACCCCTTCAGCGCCGGAGACCTTGGGAAGTTTTTTCAAAGCCTCTTCCAGCTGCCCCTTGATTAGAGAGACATTCGCACCGACCCTTTGCAACAAAGGCGCAACAACGCCGCCCTCCTGCCCGATTAAAGCCAGAAGCAGATGCTCTGCGTCAACCTGTTGATGCTGATATTTCTCGGCAATACTTTGCGCCTCATTCAGCGCCTCTTGGGATTTGATGGTAAACCGGTCAAGTCGCATAGCTGAAATAGTCCCTCACGAAAGCATTATAGTTATAATTTAGTCTTGCAATGCAATATTGTCAAGGGAGAATGACATAGGAGATACTCCCATATTTCCAGAAAATATAATCCGTTCCTTTCTCAGAAATAGGGCATCACCTGGCATCCTTTACTCGCGATGGCCATTTTGATTTTGTCAAAAAGAAAAGACCTGTCCGCTGCAGAAGTTGGAAGGAATTTATGCGTAAGCTCAATCTTTTAGAACAGCAGAAGAGGACCATCTTAGAAGCCGCTCTCATTCAGCCAGCAAGATTGCTCCCAAGGTGTATTCATCAAATGGGAAATAATCTATTACTTTTTTATCTTCAACCAAAAAAACAATCTCCTGAGCCCGCACTCCGGCAAATTCATATTGGGATGCTAAATCTTTAGTCCTTACTGCATATTCTATATGAACACTGTAACGTTTCTGCCCATCTATAACCTCGTAGCGAAAAAATTCTGTTACCAATAAGTTCCGTTTGATGGATAATTTATCGTCTGATATATCCTTCTTAAACTCACTGTGCAGCCAGGGAACAATAACCTGCTCATACACAAAAACAGCAGAAGGCGGAAGCGGTATGGTAGAAATATTATGCTCGGACACGCGTGAAGCAAACGCAAACACAGGCGTTAAAATAAGCAAGAATGTGCATAGCCATTTTGCCATAAAACTCACCTCCTTTGTTTTGCGGTTTTTGTAGAATTCTAAAAAACACCTCTTTTGCCAGCATCTATGTTTTTATTATATCATAAAATGTTTTGTTTTTATCAAGATTTTTATATGCAAAAAAACAAAGCCCCGTTCTTTTTTCAAAGAACGGGGCTTTTTATTTTTAAATCCCGCGACGTCCTACTCTCCCACACAGTTGCCCATGCAGTACCATCGGCCCTGGAAGGCTTAACTTCCGTGTTCGGAATGGGAACGGGTGTGACCCCTCCGGTATGGCCACGGGAAAGCGTAAATACGGTCTAAAAGCCTACGAGTCTAACAGCCTACAAGTTTAAAACTTTTAGACTTATATACTAACGACTTGTAGTCTGTAATTAAAATTGAATAGGGGCAAGACACCAAGAATCAGAACCCAAACGCTTAGATATTATTATGGTCAAGCCTCACGGTCAATTAGTACCGGTAAGCTTAATCCATTACTGGACTTACACATCCGGCCTATCAAACTCGTAGTCTCCAAGTGACCTTTAGGGACCTTGCGGCC
>JACQEJ010000023.1 GCA_016200645.1 Deltaproteobacteria bacterium
ACCTGCTCAACGGCAATGGCTCTGGATGTTACTTTGGAATCTATCTCGCTTGCCTGATAGGTGTATTCCTTTTCAAATATCTTTACCTCGGCAAAGGCAAAGCAAGGCAAAAGCAATATCATTGCAAAAAAACTGACACAAACAGCAAGCATTGTCTGCCAGAAAAGAGATTGCGGAACCTTTTCTGAGATTGCTTCGGGACTTTGCCCCTCGCAATGACAGGCATGGGCAGTGATTGTAGAAATGTGTTTCATAGCAACATCCTTTTTGAGAGCAAAATCCTTTTCACAAAATCTTTTCTCTATCAAGTATCTCCTGAACCTCTATCAGGAACTCTTTTAAGTTCACCCTTTTGCAGCCTGCTGATGAAAAATCATGTTCTAAAGGGTCTTCAAATGTATGCCTGTGCCACTTGCCACATATTGAGTCTCTTCCATATATCCGCTGCCCTTTGTTTATAAGAACAAACCCAACCGTATCATTTTCCACATTGACATAGACTTGAACAAATAAATCTTCTTCTATGATAAGTCTGTATTTTACAGTGTTCTCTGTTTCGTCAATCCTAACAACTCTTTTTATAAAAGGAAATCTTAAAGAGGTTTCTTCTATTTCTGAGACGACCTTCTTTATCACTGAATGCCCCTTAACCTCTTAATCTCTGCCTTTACTGTTTTAATTCCATCCTGCGAAGACTCCCATTCCCACAGGTCATTTTCAACCTCATAAGAATAACCTTTTTTCGCCACTATCCCTTTTTTCTTAAATTCTGAAAGGGTAACGTTGTATTTTTTTTCAAGATTTCTTACAGTCAGTTCATACCTGTTTAACCGTCTTACTAGTTCATTCTCAATGATATGCTTTACCTTGCTGTTAATATCCCCCTCTACTTCTATGGTATTGACAATATCAATTAAAGAACGGGATATACTTAATGATCCTGCCATAACATATCCTCCTTGTTTTTTAGTATTGCTTCTATCAGTTTACGCTCAAAAATTGCCCAGATGCAAGGCGGAGCAAGCCCCCGATTGAAACTGTCGGGGGGAGGCATACTTTTGTAGTATGTTGAGCGCAGAAGCCGCAGCGACAACGTAGCAGATGGGCAATTTTCAGCGTGAACTACTTTGCCAACTCTAAAAAATTCCTCAATATATCCTTCCCTGCCTTTGTAAGTATTGACTCAGGATGAAACTGCACGCCTTCTAAAATGATTTTGCCTTGCCCCTTGCCCCTTGCCCCTTGCCCCTCCTCTTTATATCTCACCCCCATTATCTCCCCTTCCTTTGTCCATGCGCTTATCTCAAGACAATCAGGAAGGGTGTCTTTTTTTATCAAAAGCGAGTGATAGCGGGTTGCCTCAAACGGGTTTTGAATGCCTTTGAATATAGTCTTGCCGTCGTGATATATTGGCGATGTCTTTCCGTGCATAAGCCGCGCAGCCCTGACAATCTTTGCGCCATAAGCATAGCCTATAGATTGATGGCCAAGACAAACACCGAGCACAGGAACCTTTCCTGCAAATTTCTTTATTACATCAACAGACACGCCTGCCTTTTCAGGGTCGCATGGGCCAGGGGATATTACAATCTTATCGGGCTTGAGGCGCTCTATCTCCTTTACCGTAATTTTATCGTTACGATAGACCCTCACATCCTCGCCCAGTTCTCCAAAATACTGGACAAGGTTGTAAGTAAAGGAGTCGTAGTTGTCAATCATCAATAACATAAGTAATAGGCTATAGGTTATGGGCTATGGGTTTTTTTATTGCCTATCACCCATCGCCTATTGCCTGTCTTTATTCCAGCCCCTCCCTTGCCATCTCCACTGCCTTGAGCATGGCCTTTGCCTTGTTTATGGTCTCCTGATATTCCTTTTCAGGGTCTGAATCAGCCACAATGCCTGCGCCTGCCTGAATATAAATCTTATCATTTTTTACTACCAGAGTCCTTATGGTAATCGCCATGTCCATGTTTCCTGAAAAACCAAAATAACCCACAGAGCCGCCGTATGCCCCGCGCTTACACGGCTCTATCTCTTCAATAATCTCCATGGCCCTGACCTTTGGGGCGCCGGTTAAAGTGCCTGCAGGAAAGCAGGAGCGCAGGGCGTCGAAAGAGTCTTTATTCTTCCCCAATTGTCCATGAACATTGGAAACAATGTGCATGACATGGGAATATCGTTCAATAGTCATAAGCTCATTTACAGAAACCGCGCCTTGCTTTGCAACCCTTCCCACATCGTTCCTTCCCAGGTCCACCAGCATGATATGCTCCGCAATCTCTTTCGGGTCTTTCAGAAGCTCGTCCTCAAGTTTTTTATCCTCAGTCTCATCTTTGCCGCGCGGCCTGGTGCCTGCAATAGGCCGGACATCAATATCCTTTCCCTCCACCATTACGAGTATCTCAGGTGAAGAGCCGATCAGTTCTATGCCATCCAGCCTCAAATAAAACATATAGGGCGACGGGTTAATAACCCTGAGGGCCCGGTAAATATCAAACGGCTCCACATCCAGCCCTGTTTCAAACCTCTGGGATAAAACCACCTGAATAATATCCCCTGCCTGAATATACTCCTTTGCCTTAAGCACGCCATCTGTAAATCTCTCCTTTGAAAAATTAGAGATTATATCTTTTGAAAAATTGTTTTCCCTATGCCCCTTGCCCCTTGCCACTTGCCCCTTATTTAGCAGCCTTTTTACCAGCGCATCTATCTTTTTGGTTGCACTTTTATAAACATCGGCAGGGTTATCTCCCTTCTCAATAACAGCATTGGCAACAATCTTTATCTTATGCTCAAGATTGTCAAACACAAGAAGGGTGTCCGTAATGACAAAGATTGCATCATAGAGGTCAATATCAGGCTGGGAAGTGTCAGGCAGGTCTTCAAAAAACCTTACCATATCATAACCGATATACCCTACAGCGCCGCCATAGAATATCGGCAGCTCGTCTGCCGCCACCGGTCTGTATTTGGAAAGAATTTCTTTTAAAATGGATATCGGGTCCCCCTTTCTGACGCCCTTTTTCCCATCTTCAATAACCTCTATGTGGTTACCTTTGCTTTTGAAAATTATCCTCGGCTCTACGCCAAGAAAACTATACCTCCCCCATTTTTCTCCGCCCTCAACACTTTCCAATAAAAATGCAGGGCCTCCCCGATCAATATTTTTAAAGGCAGATACAGGGGTGGCCATATCCGCCATAATCTCCCTGTATACAGGGATGAGATTGCCTTTTCCGGCCTTAGCGGTAAAATCCTCTAACGGTGGAAAATATCTAATTTTTTCCATACTATCAGGTTAATCTATCATATAGGGTTTGAAGGTGTCAAGGCGGACACAGGTGCGGGGATTGCGGCGGGCATTCCGTTCAACTAGCCCTCTTTCTTCACATATATCTCTTTTGTAATGTCATAATCTATTGCCAGCGTGGTCTCGCCGATTTCTATGACAAAAGACGGCTTTTTCTGATGCAATCTTATAATACTGCCAGGAACAATGCCAAGAGAGCCGAGTCTGTCCAATCTTGAATGAGAACTTGGCATGATAAAAACTATCCTCCCGCTCTGCCCTATCTCCATGTCCTTTAACGGCTGAACAAGGGGCTTTACATCTACCTTGAATTTCTTGCAGCATTGTCCCCTGGGTATGGGAAGCCCGTGCGGACATGTGGGCGGATGGCCTAAAAGCGTGCAGATAGAATCTGTAACCAAGGGAGAAAGGGAATGTTCAAAACTGCACGCATTCTCTTCCACTTCCTTCTCTTCAATCTCCAAGACCTCTGTTAAGAGCCTCTCAGCAAGCCGGTGTCTTCTAACGGTTGCCTCTGCCAATCCCTCACCTTTTGGTGTAAGCGTAATCCTGTCGTCTTTGATATGCACCAACCCGCCGTCTTCTAATGCCGATAAGGTTGCCCTATCTGCCTTTGCCTCTTTCACTTCATCTATATTCAAAAGAGCAGCAATACTATCCTTGCCTGTTTCCCTCTGGGTCCAGATAAATTCCAGAATCTCTTCTATGGTTTTTTGGTCTATCATAGGATCTCCCTTAAGTATAGGCTATGGGCAATAGGCTATAGGCGATAGGTAAAAAAGAAATCAAAAAGCAAAAGTCAAAAATCAAAGATACAAATCAAAACGCAAAGGTTTCCTTGTTTTTGATTTTTTATCTTTAATCTTTGATTTTATCTAACCTATCGCCTATTGCCTGTCTTTTACAGCCTTACCTCAAACGTTCGCAAAATAAAATTTAACACCCCGCCGACCAATATTGCAAATGGAAATATGAATGCGCTCATCCATACGGCGGTCGCAAGACCCCGCTCCTTTACTATCATAAAAAAATTGGCTATGCATGGGACAAAAAGGGTCATGGTAACAAGACTGACAACAACCTGAACAGGACTTAACAGGCCGTCCCTCTGCAGCACAAAAAGCCCTGCAGCGCCATAGTCCCTTCTCAAGAAACCTACAATAAACGCCTCGGTGGCCCTGGCAGGCAAATCAAGGAAATGAACAATAACCGGAGATGCAATCTTTTCCAATATATTCAATATCGCTATCTTGTCCAGGATGAATAAAAACAGCGTCCCGAGGACAAAGAGAGGCACTGCCTCTCTCAAATACCATTCTATCCTCACAAGGGTTTTGATGAGTATGTTGGAGAACTTTGGGACTCTTATCGGCGGGATCTCCAGCAAAAAATCCGATGTCTCGCCTGGGATAACCTTTGACGCGAGAAAACCTACCAAAAGCATAATAAATATCATAACCCCTCCCCACCAGAGGGTTGCCTTGAACGATAATCCTCCGAGCATGCCGAGGATCACACCAAGCTGGGCGGAACACGGCACACCGAGGGCCAGAAGCAGGGTTACAATTATCCTCTCTTTCTTGCTCTCCAGTATCCTTGTGGTCATGGTGGCCATGGTGTCGCAGCCCAGGCCGAGAACCATGGGCAGCACGGCCTTGCCATTGAGTCCGATGAGCTTGAATATCTTATCCACCATCACCGCAAGCCTGGGGAGATAGCCGGAATCTTCCAGCAGACCGAAGAATATGAAAAAATATCCTACAATAGGAAGGATGATGGCAATCGCGTAGGTAAGCGCCATGGTTATGAGACCATACGGCCCGACAATCAACTCCTGCGCAATCTTTATCGGTATTAATGTCTTCACAACCCGTGTTGCCCACGGATTAAGATATTCGCCAAACACTATCTTTTCCAGAAAATTGACGCTGGTTCCGGCCCCAAACTGGCCGACAAACATATACATTAAATACAGGATGGCGAGCAAGATAGGAATGCCGGCAACAGGGTGCATTGACCACTTCCCTATAAATCTTGCCGCCCTTCCGCCGCTGGCAGACTCTACCGTCACAACATCCGCCACAATCCTGTCAACCACCTTGAGCCTCTCAATATTCAGTAGATAGCTCAGCGGTTCAGAATAGCGCGATTGAACAGCATACCGAATGTCTTCTATCTTTTTAACGGCATCCTCTGAAAGATTTTTATGCAGCCAGACGTTCAGCGTCTCGTCTCCTGATAGGAGCATTAGGGCAACAGCCCTCTTTGATATAAATGCACCCGGCAGGAATGTTTCAATAGTGTGTATTGCATCCTCTATATCAGCGCCGTAGCTGATCTTGAAATGAGATACCCTTTGAGAAGAAACGGTTGCGATCAGCTCATCTATTCCCCATCTCTGGGTTGCAATGGTTGGAATCACATCAATTCCGAACAAAACGGACAATCGTTCTATATCTACCTTCCACCCCCTGCTCCTTGCCTCGTCTATCATATTCAGCGCAAGCGAAAAAGGAAGCCCTATCTCGGCCAACTGGATGGATATAAGAAGCGCCCTTCTTAAATTTTTTGTATCTCCCACCTGAATTACACAGTGAGCCTTTTCATGCAGCAATATATCCCTTGTAACCCTCTCGTCTTCAGACATCGGCACAAGGCTGTTCACACCGGGGGTATCCATGACAGTATATCTTTCTCCCCCGACAGTCGCGCTTCCCCTGCTTACCTCCACTGTTGTGCCCGGATAATTGGATACGGTTACATATCTCCCTGTCAGCACGCCGAATATGACACTCTTCCCGACATTCGGATTGCCGACAAGGATAAGCCTTTTGGCGCCTTCTTCAATCTTTATATTGCGGTGTTCGTGCATATCTAACTACAGCCTAAAAGCCTACAAGTCGTTAGCCTGAAAGTCTTTACTTGTAGTCTTGCAGACTAACAACTTTTAGGCTGTTTTTAAATGATAATAAAAATTATTTTCAAAATCAAGAGATTTTTTACCCCCACAATCTATACATGGGTGTGGGGGTTCAACTACCGCACTTTGAACAAAAACCGTACAGCTCCAATTTATGATTGGTGACGGTAAAATTCAACTTATCAGCTATTTCCTTTTGCAGATGCTCTATCTTCTGATTCTCGAATTCCATAATCCTGCCGCACCTGACGCATATGCAGTGGTCATGGTGGCTGTCATCAGGTATATGTTCATACCTCGTCTGGCCGTCGCCAAACTGCCTTTCCATGGCAATTCCGCACTCCGTCAGAAGCTTCATGGTTCTGTAAACTGTCGCATAACCGATCTTTGGGTTTTTGCGTCTGACTTTCTTCAGGAGCTCTTCCAGATTTATATGGGTACTGGTCTTGAAAAATACATCTATGATGTCGTCTCTCTGGGTGGTGGATTTGAGGCCCTTTTCGTGCAGATATTTTTGGAGGAGCTCTTTCTTGTCAGCTAATTTCATAGTTGATAGCTCATAGTTCATAGCTCATAGTATTTGCTAACAGCTATCAGCAATGAGCTATCAACTATCTTATTGGAGCGGGCGACGGGATTCGAACCCGCGACCCCGACCTTGGCAAGGTCGTGCTCTACCAGCTGAGCTACACCCGCATTAAAAATAGGCAAGGGGTTATAGGCAATAGGCTATAGGTTTTCCCCATTGCCTCTCGCCCATAGCCCATAGCCTGGTCTATGCTGCCTTTTCTACCTGTTTAGCATGGCTTGCTGCCTTTTTCCGTGATGCAGGCTTTTTGGTCTTGCCCTTTTTTTCTTGCTTTTCTTCGGCAGAGGCAACCAGCTCTATAAGCGCCATCTGGCTTGAATCGCCTGGTCTTACATCCACATGGAGTATCCTTGTGTAACCGCCATTTCTCTCTTTGTATTGAGGCGATATTTCTTCAAAAAGCTTTGTTACAACAGCCTTATCTCTCATAAAGGCTATAGCCCGACGCCGCGCGGCCATATCGCCCTTTTTGCCAAGCGTAATCATATCCTCGGCAAACCTTCTCAATTCTTTAGCCCTAGCCAAGGTGGTCCTGATTTTCCCGTGCAGAAAAAACGAATTTGTCATATTGGCCATCATACACCTTAAATGGCCAACTGTTCTGTCGAATCTTTTTTCATCTCTATTGTGTCTCATAGCAACCCCTTTAAAAATAGGCAAGAGGTTATAGGCAATAAGCTATAGGTTTTTCCCATTGCCTCTCGCCCATTGCCCGTAGCCTGGTTTATGCTGTTTCCTTTTTTTCTAGCGACATCCTGTCCAATTCTTCTCTGGATGGAAGGCCTTCCAACTTCATGCCGAAATGAAGCCCCATACCCCCGACAATCTCTTTAATCTCGTTTAATGATTTTCTCCCAAAATTCTTTGTCTTCAACATCTCGCCTTCTGTCTTCTGAACCAGATCCCCTATATATTTTATATCCGCATTCTTAAGACAGTTGGCGGAACGAACAGAAAGCTCCAGCTCATCAACCAATCGAAAGAGATTTTCATTCAATGGCGTGGGTTCCGTCTCCGCCTCTCCTTTTTTTCCTGCCTCCTTTTCCGCCTCTTCAAACTGGATAAAAGTGCTCAATTGATCTTTGAGTATTGTCGCTGCGAGGCCAACTGCATCCTGCGGTCTCACGGACCCTGTTGTCCATACCTCCATAATAAGTTTGTCATAATCAGCCCTCTGGCCTACCCTTGCATACCCCACATTATAGTTCACCCTGATGACAGGGCTAAAAATGGCATCAATAGGAATAGTGCCTATTTCTTGACTTTCTTCCTTATTCTTTGCAGCAGGCACATAGCCTTTCCCGGTCTTTACAACCAGTTCTGCCTCTAACTTGCCATCCTTGGCAAGGGTGGCAATATGCTGCTCAGGATTTAATATCTCGACTGTTGAATCGCAAATGATATCCCCTGCCTTTACAATCCCCTCGCCTTTCGCCTTTATTCTGACAGTCTTCGGCCCTTGCCCGTGCAGCCTAATCTTCACCTGCTTGAGATTTAATATAATATCCGACACATCCTCTTTTACTCCATGGATATGCGAAAATTCGTGAAGAACACCTGAGAGTTTCATAGAAACGATGGCAGCGCCTTGCAAAGAAGAAAGTAAAATCCTGCGCAGCGAGTTGCCTATCGTAATTCCAAATCCCCTTTCCAGAGGTTCAGCTGTGAATTTACCGTAAGTGCTGGTCAGGGTATCTTTATCAACCTCTAATTTTTTAGGTTTGATGAGATCCCGCCAATTTTTTTGCATATATCCCCCCTAATGAAAGAAAATGCAAAACTCAAATATCAAAACGCAAAATTAAGGAATTTCTTATTTTTGAATTTTGATTTGTCATTTTGCATTTTGAATTCTGATATTTGAATTTTTTATCTAGAATACAGTTCAACTATAAACTGCTCCTGGATCGGCATGGTTATATCTTCCCGTCTTGGCATCGATTTGATGACCCCTTTATGGCTAGCCTTATCAAGTTCCAACCACTGAGGAACACCGAGTCTTTCCACAGCCTCCAATGCCTCATTAACTCTTGCCTTATTCCGGCTCTTCTCCTTAACCTCAATTACATCTCCCGGTTTAACAAGATAAGAGGAGATATTTACATTTTTACCATTTACCAAAACGTGCCGGTGCAGAATCAGCTGTCTGGCGTCGCTTCTTGAATCGGCAAATCCGAGGCGATAGGCCACATTGTCAAGTCTTCTTTCCAGAAGAAGAAGCAGATTTTCTCCTGTAATGCCTTTTATTCTTTCAGCCTCTTTGAAATACCCGTGAAACTGCTCCTCCATCAGCAACCCATACATCCTCTTAACCCGCTGTTTTTCCCTCAGCTGCAACGCGTATGGCGTAACCTTCCCCCTTCCCTGTCCATGCTGCCCCGGAGCGTAACTTCTTCTCTCGAAGGCGCATTTATCCGTATAGCATCTATCGCCTTTGAAAAAAAGCTTCATCCCTTCTCGTCTGCATATCTTGCATACAGATTCAATATATCTTCCCAATGTTTCCTCCGTATTAGCTCATAGTTGATAGCTCATAGCTGTTAGTTTTTGCTATCAACTATGAGCCATGAGCTGTCTTTATTTTTACACCCTTCTTCTTTTCGGCGGCCTGCATCCATTGTGCGGAATTGGCGTTACATCACGAATAAGGCTTATGTTAAGCCCTGCCGCCTGCATAGACCTAAGCGCCGCCTCTCTGCCCGCTCCCGGTCCCTTTATGTAGACATCCACACTCCTGACCCCATATTCCATTGCCTTCTTTGAAGCGGCCTCTGCCGCAACCTGAGCGGCAAACGGAGTCCCTTTTCTGGAACCCTTAAAACCATGGCTTCCAGCGCTGCTCCATGCAAGCACATTGCCGTTACTGTCTGTTATGGTAACTATGGTATTATTAAACGTGGATTGTATGCTTGCAATACCCTTCGACGCCAC
>JACQEJ010000175.1 GCA_016200645.1 Deltaproteobacteria bacterium
CACCGGATATCATTGGTTATTACCCAGACCTTAGTTTATCAGTGCATAGTGACCGGGACCGATTAATGCAAGGGTGACGATCATCGCAAGCAACGCAATATTAAATTCGTACCCTTCACCCCGGTTTGCGACCGAACCCCAATTCATAAAGAATCCGGTTTTGATGTGGGTCATAGTTGCAGCCAACATCACGATTCCCAGCCCTGTTGCCGCTACTTGTGTGAAGACGCCAAATGCGACAGCCAATCCGCCGATCAATTCCGTAAACGCGGCAGTGTATGAAAGAACAATTGGGATGCCGTACGTCTGCTTGAAAAATCCCGATGTTCCGGCGAGGCCATAGCCGCCGAACCAGCCGAACACTTTTTGCGCGCCGTGCGCAAAGAAAATCACGCCCAGCCCGATGCGTAAAATAAGTAATCCGATTGAAAGCATATCCGTTGATGATGAAATTTGAATCATGGCGGTACTCCTTCTTAATGATTAAAGTTTAAATTAAAGCATTTTAAATTTGAAATATTATAACAAATTTTTTTAGACTCAGTCTTCCTCAAAATTTTTGGGACAACCACTTTTTAAAGAGATGCCGAGCTTTTTGGCAAGGCGACCTAGTTCGTTTTGTTCTTTTTCTGTCAGCACGGAAGCGACTCTTGCCACAAATTGAGCATGCTCTTCGAAAATCGCTTTGAATAATTTTTGCCCCTTTGCGGTCAATTGCACGAGGATTGTCCGGCGATCCTCTTTGCTGTGGAGGCGCTCCACGAGACCTTCCTTTTCGAGATTATCAACAACGACCGTCATGTTGCCGCCGCTGACCAGTTGCCGTTTGCATAATTCACCGATAGGCATCGCGCCGAGATGGCCGAGACACTCCAGCGCCCCAAACTGCGGCTGGGTCAATCCAAAGGATCGGATGTTCTCATTCGTTAGCTGCCCGAATGTCGTCGCTGCCCGCGCAAGCTTCACCCACATGCTGAGCGCCGTATCTGCTTTCTTGCCGTATTGTTTTGTCGTTTTCATAAATATTTCAAATTTGAATTATTTAAGTTTAATATAATTAATGATAATTGTCAAGTACTTTTTTATTTCTCAAAGAGTAAAATAATAATCCCATAATAAAGACGTGATGTGTCATATAAATCAATATGTTTGACATTGTCCAAAATTCTGTCTAAATTAGTACAACACCATAAAGGGATGCACTATGAGCACTACTATATTGCCTGTTTCGGAGGCAAAGCAGCGTTTTACAGAGTTGGTAAAAAACACGGAGCAGTCATTCGATCGATTTCTTATCACGAAAAACGGCAAAGAGGCGGCTGTAGTGATGAGTGCACAGGAGTATGATTCGCTTCTCGAAACGCTTGAGATTCTTTCAAACACCAAAGAAGTTCGCGCGCTTGCTCGCGGGCTCGCAGAATTGGAGCAAAATCAAACAGTGGATTTTAAAGAATATCTGGAGCGAAAGCAGAAGAAGAACAGCCCTCGCTCGCCGCGGTGAACATCCAACTTACAAAACATGCCATAAGGGATCTTGATAAGATTGAACGAGCGCAACCACGATTGTATCAGGCTATTGTTAAAAAAATTGAGACCCTCGCCAATCAGCCGACCCTTGGCAAACCCTTAGTAGGACCATTAAAAGGAAAGTGGTCTCTCAGGGTAGGTGATTATCGGATGCTTTATGAGTTTTCTGAGACTCGGTTGGTAATTTTAACTATCAATCATCGTAGAGAGGTTTATAAATAAGTCCAATTGGGCATTGGAATTTATTTTAATTTCTCTAAAAATCCTCTCACCAATCGCAACTTTTCTCCCTCATCATCACTTTTCCCAATCCTTGCCACCAGTTTTAACTGCTGACCCTCTTGCTTCAACCGCGCTTGATACTGCTTTAATTCGATAACGCGGTTCATCATTGTTTGGAATGGGGAAGTTGTCCCATCCGCTCCTTCATAAAATTCTTTTTCTTCGGCAGGCGGAAATGATAATGCAAGCACATCCCCGCTTAATTCTACCTTTATAAAGTGAAGCTTCGCGGCAATAGTTTTCACTTCCACCATACGGAACAGATGTTCGATTTCCTCGGGATATTCTCCAAACCGATCCTGTAATTCCTCACGCATCACCTGGATTTCTTCGAACGATTCTAATTTGTACAGCCTGCGGTAGATATCAAGCCGCTCCGAGTCCGATTCGATGTAAAAATCAGGAATGAGCGCTTCGATGTCGGTTTCAATGATTGTTTCCGCCTGCTTCTTTTTGCCGAGCTTATCACCCTCAAAGAGTTGAGTAAATTCTTGTTCCTTCAGTTCACTGACTGCCTCCTCGACAATGCGTTGGTACGTCTCAAAACCCATTTCCATAATGAAGCCGGATTGCTCCGCGCCAAGCAAGTTTCCCGCGCCGCGGATTTCCAAATCCCGCATCGCAAGGTTGAAGCCGGAGCCAAGCTCGGTAAACTCCTGTATCGCCTGCAACCGCCGCAGCGATGCCCGCGGCAGGGAAGAGATGGGCGGGGTAATGAGGTACGCATAGGCTTGCTCGTTGGAGCGTCCAACCCGTCCCCTTAATTGATACAGCTCTGCCAAGCCAAACCTATCTGCGCGATTGATGATGATGGTATTCACGCTCGGAATATCGATACCGGATTCGATGATTTTCGTGCAGATGAGGACATTGTATTTTCGCTCGAGAAAATCCATCATCGTTCGCTCAAGCTCGTGTCCTTCCATTTGGCCGTGGGCAATATGAAAACGCGCTTCGGGGATGTGCCCTTCCAGCATTGCCCGAAGCTCCTCCATATTATGAATACGGTCGTGTACAAAATATACTTGTCCGCCGCGGTGAAGTTCTTTGAGAATCGCCTCACGCATAAGTCCGATATCATATTGCGCGATTTCAGTGATAATGGGCATACGATTGCGCGGCGGCGTGTTGATGATGGATAAATCCCGCGCGCCCATGAGCGAAAAATGCAGCGTGCGGGGGATTGGCGTTGCCGTCAGGGTTAACGTATCAACGGTTGCGCGGAGCTGGCGCAGTTTTTCCTTTGCCGTTACGCCGAAACGATGCTCTTCATCAATCACCAGTAAGCCAAGCGATTTGAACTGAACATCTTTGGAGAGCAACCGGTGTGTGCCGATTACAATATCTACCTTGCCTTCTGCCAGCGCCTCAAGAATTGCCTTTTGCTCCTTCTTTGATTTGAAGCGGGTGAGTGATTCCACGCGCACGGAATAACGCCCTAACCGATCGAGAAATGTATTGCAGTGCTGGTGAGCGAGAATCGTAGTCGGAACCAGCACCGCCGCCTGTTTCCCATCGAGCACGGCTTTAAATGCCGCCCGCACCGCTACTTCTGTTTTGCCGAATCCCACGTCGCCGCAAATAAGCCGGTCCATCGGCGAGGAGTTCTCCATGTCCTGTTTCACATCCAGCGTTGCCTTTGCTTGATCCGGAGTGTCCTCGTACATAAATGAAGCTTCCATCTCTTTTTGCCAGTGAGAGTCGGCGGAAAACGCGAAGCCCTGCTCGTGTTTTCGGCGGGCATAGAGCGCGATAAGTTCTCGTGCAATATCTTTGATGCGTTTTCGCGCGCGGGATTTGAGCCGCTCCCAATCCGGTGCGCCAAGCTTCGTCAGCCTGGGAACATGCCCTTCCTGCGAGGAGTACTTCTGCACGCGATTGACAAAATTGAGATTGACGTACAGCGTGTCGTTCTCATCATACAGGATTTTCATTACCTCCTGCTCGGCTCCACGCACTTTAATTTTGTGCAAACCGGCAAATTTGCCAATGCCGTAATCTTCATGGACGACAAAATC
>JACQEJ010000024.1 GCA_016200645.1 Deltaproteobacteria bacterium
AAAAACCCCCTTTGGCGCATCTATGCCAAGCCTTTCAAAGACCTGAGGGTGTCTTAAAGGCAGTTCTATCATCTCCCGTATCCTACGTATCTCTTTTTTAAGTCCGCCGATATCCTCATATGATATCCGCGCCCTTTCTACAGCCTTTCTCTCTTCCTTTCTTGTCTTTATTTCAATAATAGTCTTTGGATGGATGACCGCCACATCCCTTGGGACAACAGCCCCAACCAAAAAATCATGGCTTCTGGTTCCAAAAAGGGTTGCCCTGAGCCTGTCGCCTTCCACGAGAGGCCGGCCATCTAACAAACTGCTTAAATATCTCATATCCCCTATAGCGCCTCTCAAAGAGGCAACGGGAGATAAAATAATCCTCTGCGCAGGTTTATACAGCGCCTTCTCAATTGAAACCTTTTCATCTAATCCTATCTGCGCATTCTGTCTTATAAGACCATCCGCCTGAATAATACCCTTGCCCCTGTCCTCAAGATATGCGGGCATGACCTTGGCAACAGTCTTGCGCTTGCCTGTGAGCTGCACAATATCTCCCACCTCAACGCCAAGGGTTGTCATATCCAAAGGGTCTATTCTGGCAATGCCTCTGCCCACATCCTTTGTCCTTGCCTCTGAAACACGCAGGTTTAATATGTCTGATGATTCCGGCATTTCATCTCCTCTTTTCTATTTTTATTTCCATTATCCCGTTTTTATAAGCAGAGGTAAACGTTGCTGCATTTACAGAGGACGGGAGTGGGACATCCTTTTTGTATTTTCTTTGCCCTCTTTCCGCCTTCAGGGTAACCACTTCATCTTTCACATCAATATTGATGTCATCCTTTTCCACCCCGGGCATCTCTGCAATAATCAGGATATGGTCCTTTTCGTCAAATATATCTACCATCGGCTCTCTCACCTCCTCTACTACAGGACCCTCTGGGCTCTCCTTGATATTTCCAAATGGCTCTATTATTGGCTTTCCACCCAATGTCCTGATGGAAAATCCGTAAACGCCTTTAACCTCTTTACCAAGCCCCTTTATCCCTCCTTCTCTCCTGATAACCTCTCCCTTTTCAGCAACCTTTTGAGCCATATCTACCAACTCGCCAAGTCCTTTGAATACCCCTCCAAGGGAGATCTTTCCTATGCCAAAATCAATTACCCCTTCTCCCTCTTTTTTTGCTTCTGCTTTTTTCTTTTCAGCCGACATAGCACACCTCCATTTTTAATCACTTCCACTCCACCACTATATTTACAAAGTTAAACGGCGGCGCCGGACCTACATATTTTATCTTCAGCCTTTTGCTGTGGGCTGCATCAAACCCTTCTACCATGTTGTCAAATTCTTTTATTCGTGTCATACCAACTAAAAATGCCGCATTTAAAACCATATTATCTCCATAGACCTGATTAACGCGGGTATCTGCAGAAATAGTCTTTAAGGAGTTCATCATCTTATCTGCCTCTGCCTCTTTTTTACTCTTTAAGCCCGCCTGCACCATCTTGCCCAGGTTAATTTTGTCGCCATAAGTCTTAGCAGGCGGCATCGCCGCTATCTTATCCCTTAACCGTTTAATCTCCTCATTTTCCTGTAACATCTCCTGAAAGACCATATCCATATCCTTCCACAGGGCCTTGAGCCCCAATTCTATCTTATTGTCCATATCCCTTAACATGCTCTTAAACTCTTCATACCTTTTTCTCAAAACCCCCCGGATATCTTCTATACTGTCAGCAACGGTAGAAAACCTCACAGGGAGCACTGTCCAGTCCTTCATAACCCTTTCAATGACC
>JACQEJ010000173.1 GCA_016200645.1 Deltaproteobacteria bacterium
GTCAGCACAGGGACGGTGAATTGATAGCGAGGACTGTAAAAAGGCTGGGCATAGATTCTGTCAGAGGGTCTTCTACAAGAGGCTGGCTTGTCGGGGTAAAAGGGCTTTTAAATGAAATAAAAAAGCGCAAAGATATTGCAATAACACCCGACGGTCCCAAAGGGCCGAGGTTTAATGCACAGATTGGAATAATCGGCCTTGCGAAGATAACCGGGCTTCCCATAATCCCCATGACCTTCAGCGCCTCAAAAAAAAAACCTTTAAAAGCTGGGATGCCTTCATATTGCCATATCCGTTTTCAAAAGGCGTGTTTATCTGCGGCGAGCCAATCATTGTAAATCGCGATTCATCCGAACAAGAGTTGGAACAAAAGAGGCTGTCTTTGCAAAAAAGCCTCATAGAAATTACAGAAAGGGCGGATAATTATTTTAAAAAATAGGGTCAAGGGTCATGGGTCAAAAATCTTGTTGTTTGCCCCTTGCCCCTTGCCCCTTGCCCCTTGCCCCTATATATGTATCTCATCTACGACATCCTGCTCCATCTCTCCCTTATCATCCTCCTGCCGTATTTCCTGTTTAAAATGATTTTTGCCGGGAAATATCGGAAAGGTATAATTGAGAGATTTGGTTTTATAGATAACAGAAAAATCAAGAATTTTTCTTCCGGGAAAATTGTTTGGTTTCACGCTGTTTCTGTTGGAGAGACAAAGGCGGCGCTGCCGCTTGTAAAGCGTCTTAAAGAAAAATACCCCGGTGTAAAAGTTGTATTTTCTACGGTTACAGCCACCGGCAATGCGGTTGCTGCGAAACAAGGCTCAGAATGGATTGACAGCCTTATATATTTTCCATTGGATTTTTATTGGGTCGTGAACAGGGTTGCAAAGAAGTTGAAGCCCAGAGCCTTTGTAGTGGTTGAAAAAGAGATATGGCCGAATATTCTCAAGGTTTTGAAAAAAAACAAAGTCCCAGTCATGGTTGTGAACGGCAGCATATCAGACCGTTCTTTCAAGAGATATCAAATGTTCGGTTTTTTCTCTAAAAGAATATTCAGGAACATATCCCATTTTCTGTGCCAGACAAAAAACGACGGCGATAAGGCAATAACCCTTGGAATAGAGCCTGCAAGGGTTGCCGCAACAGGCAATATAAAGTTTGACATAGAGCCTCCTAATTGGAACCCTCTTGAGAGAGATATTCTTCTGCAGAGGCTTAACATAACAGCCGATGATAAAATCCTTGTTGCAGGCAGCACCCATGTGGGTGAAGAAGAAATCATACTGGATGTTTTTAAAAGGCTTAAGCAGGAATTTTCAGGTTTAAGATTGATAATTGCGCCGAGGCATCCGGAAAGGTTTAATGAGGTAGAGAGGCTTATCAGAGGAAGAGGTTTTTCTATGATAAGAA
>JACQEJ010000025.1 GCA_016200645.1 Deltaproteobacteria bacterium
AAGTTGCTTATGTAGCCCATCCAGTCGTAGTGGGCTTTGTCTTCGTCTGTTTTTGAGCCAATGAATTTAACGGCTGCGTATGCGCCTGCAACGAGTCCGCCGAAGGCGAGGTTTCCAAGCATTCTGTGGATGGCAAGGGGGGTGGCAAGGTGGTTGTCAAATGCTGCCCATGTGTTTCCAAGAAACTCGCCTTTTTCGGTAACGCCTGTTGGTCCCATCATAAAGCCTGCCCATGAGTTTGCCATCTGCATGATTAGTGTGCCGAATATGTTTAAGAGTATGCCTATGAATATGTGAAGGGATTTTCTGTCTTTTATGATATAAAGCCCTGCGCCAAATGGAATTATGTATAATATGGCCATGAATGCCCTGGTGTCTCCTCTCATCTGAGGGGCTGCTATGCCGAGAAGGAAGAGGATGCCGATGAGAATGATGATGCCGCCTATGGCTTTCGTTGCGAATTGAATCTTTTTGTTAAATTCCTCTCCTTCGCTCAGCCAGTTCCAGCCGTAGTAGTAAAGGTATAGACAGAAGGTCTCGCCGAAGAAGAGAAGGGCGTAGATGAACATGACATTTTTGAATATGCCTGCCATGTATCCCATGAATGTGGGATAGAGGGTAAAGAGGGTGAATGCAAGAACAATTCCCGATTAAAGCCTTCTGGGACATGAATGACTTGATTTGCATTTTCTGAATTTACCTCCCTTAAATGATAAAAACTGTAGCTCAAGGCTAAAGCCTTGCGCTACAGGTCTGGATATAAGATATCTAACCCGCATTTGAAATCCTTAAGATAATCCAGCATCGGTTTGACAAATTCCTTTTTAATAATAGAGCCATGCTGCGGCAGTATAGCAACAATCTCAATACCCTTTATATTTTTTAAAAATCCCCTTATGGCCTTATTGCACGCAATATAATCTTCCAGAAATGCATTCATGAGGCCTAATTGGCTGTTTATATCATCTGCTACGAGTTTCCGGTTATCATCAAGGGCAGCGCATATATCGCTTGAGAATAAGAACCGTGATACGCTGTCATAGGTGACAAACGCGCCAGGAGAGTGCATAAATGGAGACCGTATAAACTTAAGCTCCCCTCCGCTCGGCAGGGCAACCGCCTTCTTGTCATCCACATTAAAATATTTCCCATCCACAATCCCGTAATGGGGCAATAACACCCTTGTCCTCGGGTCTGTCATAATTACTATGTCCTTATTAAATTTCAGCCATAACGGAATTGAAGCGCACAGGTCCGGGTCCTGATGATGAACAATGATATGGGTAATATCTGACGGCTCGCTTATGGCCTTTACCCTTTCCATGACCTGCGAAAAATGGGTCACCACTCCGCCTGGGTCTATAAGATAGTTCTGTTTTCCGTCCAGAAGGAGATAGGTATTGCATCGGAAAATGGTCTCTTCCACACTCCCGACCCAGTAGATCTTATGTCCTGGGCTGTCATACAGCTGGACAGGCTTGTCCATGTTTATGTTCAAGTTATTCAGTTTGATAAGGCGATTCATAATATAATATCGCAATAAAAAACCCTACAGGGGCTAACGAGAAAGGAGATATGTATGATGCCATGCGCAACATCATCAGATCCACCGCCCCTGTAGGATTCTACAAATGAAATGATTAGAACTTATAATTCACCCTCAGAGTAGGAACGCCAATAACAGTTGAAGATGCTGTATCCTGGAGCGAAGTTGCAAGGGCCGGACTGCCATCTACCTTAATTGTAGTGCCGATCAGCGCAACAACCGCGTCAATTGTCCAGTTGCCTGCAACAGCCCTGGCGCCCAATGCAGGAGCAAATGTTGTTATGGTAAATTTCTGGTCCCCTGCGACTGCGGCATCGTCGCCAACACTGCTCTGTGAATAGTGCAGCTCAGCGCCCACAAGAAGAGTTGGCCTTATCGGATAAAGAACTGCCCCTGCCACCTCCGTGGTAGTTACAGCGCCGAGATCCTTGCCATTTGCCTTTCCAGAATCAGTGCCATAATCAGCGGTAACATTGACAATCACAGGACCCGCCCATGTATAGGCAGCTCCGATTCTCATCGACGATCCGCTTATGTCCGCGGCCGAATCGCCTTTTGTTATATCCTGCTCTGCATCCTGGCCATAACCAAGCCATGCGGCAAGTCCAGGAACGCCTGGAATAGCGCCTTTAACTGTCAAACCATAATTATTGCCTGCCGGGTTAAGGGCAACTGCCGGTACGGCCGGAAGGGTTAAATAGCTTCTGAAGCCAGGCAGTCTTCCGATACGAAGCTCAATATCATCAGAAAGGCCTGAGAGATTGACATTGACCGAAGAGACTGTAGTTCCGCCAACTGTAGCGCTGCCATCGCCGAGTCTTGTATCATTCGCGCTTACAACATTGAAGCTATGACTTACCACATCTAAATCAATATTTACCTCATCCTTTGCAATCACTGACCCCATCTCCTGTATGAGTGCCCTGGACGGCCCTGCCAGACACGGCCCCGCAAGAAACAGCGTCACTGCTGCTGCGGTTAATACACTGAATAATCTTTTCATTTCTTTCCTCCTTTTTTTATCCCGCTTAAGCGGGATTTAATGCCTCTTAAACTTTAACTTTCTGTCTCTCCTCTTGATTTTCACCTCCCTTCCTGCGCTCAATGAAATTTAAAAAACCATTTTTAGAAATTAGAGGGGATAGGCGTTTGCCTATCCCCTTTACAACTAGGAGGAGAATCTGAAGAAGATTCTCGTTATAAATAATAAAGCAATAACCATGCCATAATCCGGCATCGAAGATTTGCTTTGCTTTTCAAATGGTTATAAATTTTGACCGGAAAGGCAGAAAAAAGCAGTGTGTCAGAATGGTCTATTTCAATGTGCTTATATCCCTTTTGATCGTTGGATATTGAAGGGGCGGAGCGGATTTGCGCAAAAATGCCGCATGCGGCGAAAATGACGGAAGAAGACAGTTGAAAGATTAAAGTTGAAATAAGAAAGTTGAAAGTAGAAAGTTTAACTTTATAACTTTATAACTTTATAACTTTATAACTTTATAACTACCGTCTACCGTCTACTGTTTACTTATCTGGTATTTCGCTATCTTCCTTTGGAGGGTTCTTCTGTCTATGACAAGGGCAGCGGCGGTTCGGCTGATATTCCAGCCATTTGCCCTGAGGCTTGCCTCCAGATGTTTTTTTTCAAGGTCATCAAGACTTGAAACAGGAGGGGTGTGATTTGAAACTTTGGGAATATAAGGGAAGAGAGAGCTGATAATCGCCCTGGTTATGGAAGCCTCATTTGAGAGAAGCATCGCCCTGCTCACGGTATTAAAAAGCTCTCTCACATTTCCAGGCCACGAGTAGGATGTCAATAAATCCATGGCGACTGGGGAAACGGCGACCTTCCTCTCTTGCGCCAGAGGAGAGGCGGCGAGGAAGTGTTTCACCAGCAAGGGGATATCCTCTTTCCTCTCCCTGAGCGCCGGAATGTCTATCCTGCAAACATTCAGCCTGTAATAGAGGTCGTGGCGAAATCTTTTGGCCTTTACCTCTTCCTCTATATTTTTGTTTATAGCCGCTGTAATTCTCACATCCACTTTCACTTCATTGGTGCTCCCCAGCGGCCTGAATATGCCTGTCTCAAGAAATCGCAAGAGGCTTGCCTGAACAGTCAAATTCATATCTCCTATTTCATCTATAAACAGGGTCCCGCCGTCCGCCACCTTGAGCAGGCCATCTTTACTGTTGGTGGCGCCGGTAAACGCGCCTTTGACATGGCCGAAGAGCTCATTTTCCAAAAGCTCCGGCTTCATGGATGCGCAGTTGATGGCGATCAACGGTCTATCCTTTCTTTTGCTGTCAAAATGAACCGCCCTGGCGGCAAGCTCCTTTCCGGTGCCGCTCTCTCCGCAGATCAGCACAGGGAATGGAAAATCCTTTACCCTCTTGATGGCAGTAATGACCTTTTGGATCTTCGGACTGGCCCCGACAATGCCATGATAGCTTGCCGGCTGCCCCTCATCTCCGTCCCCCATCCTTTCCATATATGTCGCTCTGATAAGGGCCTCCAGCTCATCTATCTCGCACGGTTTGGTGAGATAATTGTATGCCCCTACCTTCATCGCCTCCACTGCCGTTCCGATGCTGCCGTAGCCTGTCAGGATAATGCTCTTGAGATGAGGCTGGATCTCTTTAAACTCTCTTATCACCTCAATGCCGTTCATATCAGGCATCTTCATGTCAACAAAGGCGACATCAAAGGCCATATCCGCCGCTATATGCACCGCGTCTTTGCCGTTATCAGCAGAGGCAACCTTGTAGCCCCGCCTCACAAGGGCCTTGGATATGTGCTTTCTGAAAATATTATCATCGTCTACTATCAGGATATTCATAAAGTCTACTCCGACGGCAGGAGGAGAGACACTGTCGTTCCTTCCCCCGCCCCGCTCTCTATTTTTATATCGCCCCTGAGATCCCTCATAATTCCATAACTCACAGAAAGGCCGAGACCCGTTCCCTTGCCTACCGGCTTTGTAGTAAAAAACGGCTCAAAGACCTTTTTCAGATTCTCAGGCGGTATGCCAGGCCCGTTATCACTGACAGCCACCTTGACAGAGCAGCCGTCTTTGAGCGTAGACACAACAACCCTTCCATCCCCTTTGCCCATTACCGCCTCTATGGCATTTTTCAAGACATTGAAGACAACCTGTTTGAACCTCTCAGGGCCGGTCCTCACAACAGGGATAGAGGCGTCAAAATCCTTTAATATGGTAACCCCTTTATAACCCTCTCCCTTCTGGATAAGGTGTATGGCCTTTGAGACAAGATTATTCAAATCCGTCTCTATCTGTTCGGATACGCCCTTCTTTGAGAAGTTCAGGAGGTCTCCTATAATGGTTTGGCACCTCTTTATCTCGCTGCTTATATCTGAAAGATAATCCTTCAGCTCATCTTCGGTAAGCTTCCCTTCTGCAAACCCATCCATCAGGCTGGTAAGTTCTTCTGATATGATTGATATGGTCGCCAGAGGGTTATTTAATTCATGGGCAACACCTGCCGCCAGCTGTCCTATGGCTGCCATCTTCTCTATGTGGGCCATAAGCTCCTCTGACCTTATCTTTTCAATGCCCTTTTCAGTAACATCCAGTATAAGTTCAACGACCCTTGAAACATGGCAACCCCCGTCAAATATCGGGATGCCGATTATTTCAAAGGCAAGGGGGGTGTTATTTTTTGATATTTTCGTGGATGTGGTTGATGGAAGGTTAAGTTCGTAATGGGCGGGGGTTCCATGGTCTATGGTTCTGCCCGTGGGACAGATTTCGCAAAAGCCTTCGCTGTATATGATGGTTCTGTAACACCGCCGTCTTTTTCCTATCTCGACAAAAGGCCCGAGCCATTCCCTCGCCTTTTTATTCATCCATTCGACGCGGTGGTCTCTGTCAATAATAATGAGACCTGCGGCAAGGCTATTGAACATCTTTGCAATATCTTGCATATTTTACCCGCCAAACCTGCGGTAAGCTGGTTTATCAAGATATACGAGGCATATTAGACCTTTTTACTCTTGAATTATAACAAATTTAAAGGCATTAGCCAAGATTTATTTGCAAACAGTAAGCATCCAAAATTGACGCATTGAAAGTTGACAGTTGACAGTTGACAGTTAACTTACAACTTTCAACTGTCAACTGTTATTTGCAGCGCTTCTTTCCCCGACCCCAGCGCCTTCGTATTTTGCATTGCAAGGCAGATTTCCAGAGGCTTTGTTGATGAGCCTCTGAACCACTTAAGCCGAAATTTTGGATGCTTACTTGCAAACACTCAGGTATCGGTTTATTTCCCTTCCGTCAGCTCAAATACTGCCTTTCCGCTTTTTTTTACGGCGCGAAGAATGTAGGGCTTCTTAATTGTTTCGCCATTTGCATCCATGGTAATCTTTCCGGTTACGCCCTGCATATTTATCTTCGCCAGCGACTCTCTTACTCTGGAAGGGTCTGCTGACCTGGCCTGCTTAATTGCCTCTGCAACGAGCATGAACGAATCATAGGCATTCGCCGCAACAATTTCCGGCTCTTTGCCGGTTTTTTTATTATATCCTGAAACAAATTTTGTAACCATAGGCGACTTGTCCCCAGGGAAAAAACCTGAATAGAGCAGTGTGCCGTCAACAAGCTCGCCGCCATTTTTCAAAAATTTATCAGTGTAAAGAATATCGCCGCCGATCATAGGGGCTTTTATGCCCTGCCTTCTCAGCTCTTTCAGCACCTCAATGGCAGCATCGTCATCCCCTGCAAATATGACTGCATCAATCGGCTCTCGCGCATCCTTTTTCAGTTGAGCGATTGCCTCCTCTATGCTAACACCCATCATTACATAGGTCTCGCTGACAATCTTGCCCCCCTTTTTTATTATTGCGCCTCTGAACAACCCGCCGATCTGAAGGGATGTTTCATCATCCCTCATGGATGTAATAACAGCGTAGTTTTTATATTTCAACTTCTCCATGGCATATTGGATACTCTCCTCTGTGCCGATCTCGTCCGGCAGGGAATTGCGGAATATAAACGGTCCGCTCCTGCCGATATGCCTCTTGCTCCCTGCTGACATAAGTATTATCCTCGACGCATTTGCCAGCCAGACAGGGCCGAATGTTGACCAGCCTGTAGGCGATGTGATGATGGCAATCACATGCTCTTTTATCAGCTTCTGGACAGCAGCCTGGGTTAGCGGAGAACTGCTTTTATTGTCATAATGGACAATCTCTATCTTCTTGCCATTGACACCGCCTGCCTCATTAAAGCGCTCTGCTGCCAATTCAACGCCAGCCAGGGTCATAAGGCCTGTTTCAGCGTCCTCGCCTGTCTCAGGGCCGACAACGCCAATCTTTAGGAGCTTGGGCTCTTCGGCAAAGGAAATACGGCAGGCAATAGGCAATAGGCAATAGGCAATAAAAACCGATAAGAGGCACGCGGCGAGAGTAGAGGAAATTCTAAACTCTAAACTCAAAATTTTAAATTTAAAATTTATAATTTGGATATTAAAATTTCTAATCCTATTGCCCATAGCCCTTATTTCTTTGTTGCCTGCTCAACTTCTGTCTCCTCTAATTCCTCAGCAGTCTTCGGCATGTTTACCATAAAATCTTCTTCCAGTAAAAATACATTGGGCGCATCTCCTCTTTTTGCAAATATACCCCTCTGTTTTTTGTCCTTTTCGCCAACGAGGAGCGCTATCTGTTTTCCCTTGTCGTCAGTCACAGAAAACTTAAGCGCCGGCCTTGAAAGACCGTAACCCGCCAGATCCTTTGGCGACTCATCTATAAACGCCTTTACCTTTGAATCCTTTATTCTATACAGAAGCTCGGTTATCTTTATTGCATTTGCCGCTGCGTTCTTTGGTTTGACAATATGCCACTTGCCTTCCCCCGGATGGTCAACGGCTATTATTTTACCATCAGACCATTTTATTTCAAAACCTTTAATCTTTAGCGGCTTAAAGGCAAGCGCTGTCTTATCCCTCAGGTCATAAACCGTCTTATCCGCCTCTGCCTTGATATCCGCCGTCAATCTAAATATTCGGGGGTCGTCCTTCAGTATCGCAAAGCCGAGGTTCATGGTAGGGTTTCTATCGCCAAAAACAATCGTCTTTATTAAGCCGGAAGAAGCCTTGAAGGTAGCCGAGAGACTGTCTTTGCCGATTATGCCCATCTCTTTCAGTTTCCCCTCAGACTGGGTTTCAAAAAGCGTTGCCTCAAACTTTGCATTGATAACCGCATCAAGGAGTTTTTGAACAACTTCCTTATCAGCAACTGCCCTCAAAGGGTTTTCCAGAAACCAATCGCTCCCCTCTTTTCTTAAAATGATATTTTCATTTCCCCTCGTTATCTGAAACTCTATAATATCTCCGGGTTCAAAGGGAAAGAGCCTCTTTTTCGCTTCCTCTACAACCTTCTTCTCCTCAAGTTGTCTATCTATCAGATAAAATGAACCCCCGACTACAGCCAGCGCAATAACCCAAAATACGGTCTTTTTGAAAAATCTCATCTTACTTTTTCAGCCTCCTGCGGCTCAATACGCCGAGACCTGTAACAAGGACAAGAGACGGCAGGAGAATGACAGGGAGCCAGAAGATAAGTCTCCCCTGGCTGGCTGTGAGTATTACAGGGGTGGCATCAGGCTCTTTCTTTCTGATAGATATCATATCTGCCTCTTCTGCAAGCCAATTTACGGTATTAAGAAAGAAATCCCTGTTGCCAGCAAGGTTTATATTTGTATTGTTTACAAAATCCGAGTCGCCAAAGACAACTATCTTTGCATAATTTTTTTGACCGTCCTGCTGAGCTGTTGCAGAATGCTCGTGCTGCTTGTGATGTTCTGAGGAGGAAGATGTTCCCTCCACCTCAACCGCAGTAACAGCAGCGATTGAAACAGGTCCTTTTATATCCTTCCCCTCGTTGTACTCTGCCTTTCCCTCTTCCAGGGCCTTTTTATTGGTCTCAGCCCAGCTCGCCTCCCCTGTTTTGGCCAGCTCGTATCTGCCCTTTGCAGGGTCGTTTTCCACCTCCACCGACCTTGCAAGCGGGAAAAAGGTTGCGATATTAAATTCCTTTGTTATCGGATGGTCTTTGTCATAATCAGTAACTACAGGAGTCAGGTAATTGGCGCCAAAGACCTGGGAAAGCTTATCAATAATTATGTCATCCCCTATCTTAAATCCATAATCTTTCAGGTACGAAACAAGACCGGGGACAGTTCCCGGGTCAAGCATAAATAACACCTTGCCGCCCCGATTGATATATGCGGTCAGTTTTTTAATCTCATCCGGCAGGAATTCTTTCTTGGGACCGCTGACCACAAGCACAGCAGCATCGTCAGGAACCTTTTCCTCGGTCAACAAGACAATCTCTTTTACAAGATAATTTTCCTTTTCCAGGGACTCTCGCGCAGCCTTGTAACCGCTGTTCTGCATATCCAGTATATTATTCTCTCCGTGACCTTTTAAGAAATAGATTGTTTTTACCTCATCCATGGAAACTTTCAATATCGCGTTGGTAAGCTTTTCTTCACTCTCAAAACCGACCACTTCCTCTTTGTTTCCGCTCCTTACGAGTGTTGTCCTGTATGATGTTACATTATATTTTGCAGCAAGGCTTGGATTTTTGTCCGGGTCTATGAACTGATAGTCAAACCGGGAAGAATTGCGTTTGTATTCCGATAAGAGGTCCTGCAGGGCCTGTCTTGTCCTCTCGTCGCTTCTGTAAAACGCAACGGCTTCAACATCCTTTTTAAGAGACCCCAATAGTTTCAGCGTCTGATTGGAAAGGGTATACCGCTTTGTTGCTGTCATATCCCATCTGGTCTTGTATTTGATTGACATAAATGCCGTAAAGATAAGCATCACAACAAATACTGCTATCATAAATGCAGTGTTCGCCCCGTATTTAGTTGATCTTTTGGACAGGACATTCTTTATATCAGAGAAGCCTGCATAAAAGGAAAATAACATGCAGAGAAGCCCTATCCATATAAGGGCTGCCATGTATGTCTGCATCGCGCCTGCAATGGCATAGGAAACTCCTCCGATTGCCAATAGCAAAAGTCCAAGAATAGGTATAAATCTTTTCATAGTCTTTTTTTCTCCTAATCCCTAGTCCCTAACCCCTAATCCCTGCATTTATCATCCTCTCCACTTTTTTGATTCCAGTATTCTTAATGTCAAAAACAGGAACAGGGTGATAAATATCAAATAATATACAATATCTTCTGTATCTATAACACCCTTGGCCAAGCCATCCAGGTGCGCTGTCAGTGATATGTATAATAGTACATCCCCGAGGGTCTGGCCTGCCAGTGAGGCGGAAAAACTAATCATCCAGAAAAGGAGCAGCAGACCAAATGCCACTGTTGCGGCTATTATCTGATTCTCTGTCAGAGAAGACGCAAATATTCCCAGGCTTACAAACGAGGCGCCCACAAGAAGCAGCCCTATATAACCTGTTATGATAGGCCCTGTCTCCGGCTGACCGAATGCGATTATCATGAGCGGGTAGAGGATGGTCAATGCAATCATAATGGCAAAAACAGCCATGCAGGCAAGAAACTTGCCCAGGAGAACCTCCATATCGGTAATCGGATAGGTAAGGAGAAGCTCTATGGTGCCGGACTTTTTTTCCTCAGAAAAGAGCCTCATGGTTAGAAGCGGCACTATGAGGAGAAGGATAACGCTGATATTGCCAAAGAGAGGCCTTACAACGCTCTCGGTTATATTGAGAAGGCCGACCTGTTTTGCCAGCATGGGATTAAGTGTTGCCTGAAAGCTTATGGTGGAAAAAAGGGCAAGGGTGTTGTAGAAAAAATATCCGCTGAGTATCAGGAACATGGTAATCACTACATACGCTATGGGAGATGCAAAGTATGATTTAAATTCTTTTTTAAAAATGAGGAAAAAATTGCGCATGAAAACCTCCGGTTTAGCTCATAGCTCATAGTTCATAGTATTTGCTACGAGCTAACAGCTATCAGCTATGAGCTATTCTTTTGTCACCAGCTTCACAAATATATCTTCAAGGCTCATCTCCTGGGGCTTAAGCTCAAGGAGCGCCCAGCCTTTACTCACAACACACGGAGCTATCTCTCTTTTGATATCCTTTCCCTTTGTTGATTCAATTATGTATTCGCCATCTCCGTTCGCAGGGCTTTCCTTCCTGACAACCTTTTCGACGCCTTGTATTGCTTCAAGCCCTTTTATTACTTGCTGGGTTGGCCCTTCAATCTTTACCAAAAAGCGGTTTGCGCCCTCAACACTTGATGTAAGATTCTGCGGCGTATCCACTGCCACTACCCTGCCGTTGTTTATAATAACAACCCTATGGCAGGTCATACTGACCTCAGGAAGTATATGGGTTGAAAGGATTATTGTTCTTCGGCCTGCAAGGTTTCTTATCAGTTTTCTTATCTCTATAATCTGTTTTGGGTCCAGACCGATGGTCGGTTCGTCCAGTATCAAAACTTCCGGATCATTCACCAGCGCCTGAGCAAGGCCGACGCGCTGGCGGTATCCCTTTGATAGTTCGCCGATAAACTTATATGAAACATCTGTCAATATGCATTCATGCATTACCTTTGCCACAGCATCCTTTATCTTTTTACTTGCAACCCCTTTTATGCCTGCAGCAAAGGCAAGATAATCTTCAACCGGCATATCCTTATAAAGCGGGACATTCTCCGGCAAATAACCTATCCTCTTCCTCACTTCCAGCGGTTCTTCAAATACATCAAACCCGGCCACCTTTGCCTTGCCGCTTGAGGGAGGAAAAAAACAGGTGAGGATCCGCATGGTAGTAGTTTTTCCTGCGCCATTCGGACCAAGAAAGCCAAGGATCTCACCCTTCTCTACCGAAAAGGTTACCCCTTTCAATGCATGATAATTGCCATAATATTTTGTAAGGTTTTCAACTTCTATCATTTTTCCACATCCTAAATTAGGCTATAGGCTATGGGCGATAGGAAAAACCTAAAATACAGGTTATGGGTTATGGGCTATAGGCAATGGGAAAAAACCTATAATCTATAGCCTATTGCCTGTAGTTATTGCCTATTGCCTGTTTTTTGATTTATTTCACCGGCTTCATTATCGTTTCTGCGCCAGCGGCGGTCTTTCCCTTGAGCGCCATTTCTATCTTCCGCTCTTTTACAGGCGTATTCAGAAGCTTAATCAGGGCATTATCATTTTCCAATAATTTTTGCAGGTCTTCTTTGCGCCATGTATCTTCCCAGTTGCCGACAAGGGCATTCCAGACCTGGGTAATTGCTGCTGCCTCGCCGTCTTTTATATCTTCAATGCCGCCGTATCTATCTTTACTTTTGGCTATCAATGTCCTCATATTATGCACTACTACTATAAACGGCGGGCCGCACCTCATACAGTATTTTGCAGTCTTATCTATGCCATGACACTGTGCGCATTTTCGGTGGGCCAATTCCACCGCCCCTTGAGCGCTGTATTCAAGATAGCCTTCTGCCCTTAGCCATTTCATTGCGCTTTTACCGCTGATAATCACTGCAAGAATAAAGACTGCGCCAATAATAAGTAGAATGAGTATGCCCTTCTTCATAAAAAAACTAAAAAAACACAGGGCACGACCCTCCTCACCGATCGTGCCCTGATAAATAACGAATTAATCCTGACTTATTTTTTCATCATCTTTTCTTCTTCTTCCGCCGACTTTCTTAAACCCCCTTCCACAAATCCAGCGCCTTTCAGGCCTCCGCCACGGCCGGCTAAAAATGCCTCAAGAGATTCCTGCGCGTCTTTAAATTCTGCGCTCTTATCAGCATTGAGGGGCGTTACGGCATTTGCCGCTGATTTGGGGTCAAAAGAAGACTTGGGATTCAGGTAGTCCTCCAAGGTCTTCGGCGGCTTTGCATCCGCATTTGCCCTTATCCAGGCTATTATATTCCATATATCCTGATCCTGTACAAGGTTGCCCCATGCAGGCATACACTCCGAAAGTTCCACAGCCTGTCCCCCGCCTTTGATTACCGTAAAGAGCTCCACATTGGTCTTTTTGTTCATATATTCTGCGCCAGCGGTGAGGTTTCTTGGATAGGGGTCAAGATAAGCTGCATTAGGACCATCGCCATGGAGAAGCCAGCCGTGGCAACCTACGCAGTAGACATAATACCACTGCTTCCCTTCATTTGGATTAGCCCCAGGAACAAGGCTTATCTTAAAGCTTGGGGACCAGTTGTTTGCCCACTGGTTATAAATCTGCTCTCCAGAGGCAGGTTTTTTTACCCTGTCCCACATCTCTGTCTTGCCTGTGCCTTTGGCATACCCGCTTTCAACCTGAAAGGTCTTTGTGTTCGCCTTGCTGGTTCTCTTGCCGACACCTGTGAGATAGTCGAACGGCGCTATCCCGTATGTGCTGCCCCCTGCGCCCCTCAGCATATCCATCGCCTCTTTATCAAAATTCGCAAGGGCCTTTTCCAAAGACTCCTTGGTCTGAGTGGGGCACTCAACCTTTTCACCTGCTGCCTTGCACCTCTTTTCTGCTGCCATTGCTGCCGGAGCCACGGCAAACAATGCTACTACTAACAACACTAACCATTTTGCATTCATTTTTTTCACCTCCTCCTTTAATTTTAAATTATTATTACTACACTAAACCTCAAACCTGGTCGTAAGACCTCTTTTTTAGGTTTGAGCTACAAATAAAACTCAAGGCTGTAGCCTTGAAACACCAATCTACTTTCCTTTGCACTTGCAAAGCTTTCTCAAATAAGCCGTCAAATCCTTTATCTCGGCATCGGTGAGGGTTTTGCCCCAGGGAGGCATGATGGTTGATTTGCTAACCGAAGCGCCGCCGCCTGATATTGCATTTTCTATGTCTGTA
>JACQEJ010000172.1 GCA_016200645.1 Deltaproteobacteria bacterium
CTCCTTGGAGCGGGGTCGTCGCAAGACCTCTTTTACAGGCGAGCTATGTAAACCCCCACACCAAAGATTTTGGTGTGGGGGTAAATAATAAAATTCCTTACCGAGGAGAATCCCCGCAGCTTGGCTATCGGGGTTCTTCAATTTTGATTTTGTTCTATCCCTTTATCCTCTCCACCTTTATAACCTTCTTTACCTTTTTGAGGCCATTGATAATGCGCATCAGATGGTCGAGACTGCTTACCTCTATTTCAAATATGCATATTGCCTTTTTATCAAGGGTGGTGGCAATAGTAGCATTGGTAATATTTGCCTCCTGATCCGTGATAACGCTGCTCATATTAACCAGAAGCCCCTTTTCGTCATGACATATTACCTTAAGCTTTGCCGGGCGGGTGGTTTTTAAACCTTTATCCCACTCAACATCTATTTTTCGTTCGGGGTCGCCGTATTGTATGCTCGGGCAATTCTTCAGATGCACGGCAACTCCCCTCCCCCTGCTTATATACCCCACTATCTCATCCCCTTGCAATGGGCTACAGCACTTTGCAAACCTTATCATAACCTCATCTACCCCTTTTACAAGGACAGCTTCGCGCGGGGTCTTTTTAAATTTCTGCAATACCTTTTTAAAGGCAGATAGCTCGTGAAATTTTTCCGGCGGAAGAAGCTTGCCTAAAAGCTGATGACTTGACAGCTTGCCATAGCCTACGCTGGCAAGGGCATCATCAAGAGAAGAAAAACCGAACCCTTCTCTGGCAACCTTCTCCAGGTCTCCTGATTTAAGCGCCTTATGGAAATCCACATCATGTCTTTTAAAATCCTTATCGCATATCTCTTTCCCAAGCGCTATGCTTTTTTCTCTCTCTTCTGTTTTTATCCACTGCCGTATCTTCGTCCGCGCCCTTGAGGTAACGACAAATTTCAGCCAGTCCTTGCTGGGCGTGTGATTGGGCGATGTTATAACCTCCACGATATCCCCGTTTTTAAGCTGACATTTCAAAGGCACGAGCCTTCCGTTGACTCTGGCGGCAGAGCATCGGTGCCCCACATCGGTATGCACGGCGTATGCAAAATCCACAGGGGTTGCGCCCCTGGGCAGCTCCTTGACAGCGCCCTTTGGCGTAAACACAAAGACCTCCTCTGAAAAAAAATCCATCTTCATGGTGTCCATGAACTCCCGCGCATCCCTCATATCCTTCTGCCATTCCATCATCTGCCTGAGCCATGAAAATCTCTTATCATCCTTTTCAGCAAACGCCCTGCCTTCTTTGTATCTCCAGTGGGCGGCAATGCCTTCTTCCGCAATCTTATGCATCTCCTCCGTCCTTATCTGTATCTCAATCCTTTCGCCATAAGGCCCTATGACGCTGGTGTGCAGAGACTGATACATGTTGGGCTTCGGGATGGCGATGTAATCTTTGAACCTTCCGGGAATCGGTATCCATGTAGAGTGGATAATCCCCAGCGCCTCATAGCATTCTTTAACCGTGCTCGTGATAATCCGGAAGGCAAGCACATCATAGATATGCTCGAATGAGGTTCCCTGCTCCGTCACCTTCTTGTAGATGCTGTAGAGATGCTTCGGTCTGCCGCTCACCTGAGCCGGGAGATTATACTCGGCAAGCCTTTTTTCTATAATCGCCTTTACTTCATGGATATATTTTTCCCTCTCCTCTTTTTTGGTGGCAAGCCTCTCCTGCAGTTCTCTATACGCCTCAGGTTTGAGATAGGGGAATGAAAGCTCTTCCAGTTCCGTCTTAATCCAGCCGATGCCAAGGCGGTTTGCGATGGGCGCATAAATATCCATGGTTTCCTGCGCCACCTGCATCCTTTTTTCCGGGCCGAGGGCGGAGAGCGTCCGCATGTTGTGCAGCCTGTCGGCGAGCTTTATCATAATAACCCGTAAATCCTGCGCCATGGCAATGATCATCTTGCGAAAATTCTCTGCCTGGCGCTCCTTCCCGGACGAGGTATCTTTATCGCCAAAGCTTATTTTGCCTATCTTGGTAACGCCGTCTACCAGGGTTGCAATCTCATCGCCAAAGAGCTCCTTAAGCTTATCAACGGTTGTCAATGTGTCTTCCACTGTATCGTGAAGAAGGCCTGCGGCAACTGTTACCGCATCCATCTGCATATCCGCCAGAATATGCGCCACCTCTATAGGATGCATGAGGTACGGCTCTCCTGAAAGACGCACCTGCCCCTGATGAACCTTGGCGGAAAAGATATATGCCTTTTTAATCAGTTCAAGGTCTGCTGCGGGATTGTAGGAAGATACCTTGTCTATAATTTCTTCAAGCCTTACCATATCTAATGGGACAACAGCCCCTTATAATTTACCATGAGTATGGAAAGATTTGCAATAAACCCTTAAAAAAAGGCTGTTACGCCAACACGATAATGTCCTATATTACCAATTTAGAAATGTCCTATAGAGAAACTGCTAAACTGTCTAATTTAAGAGGAGGACAGGATGGCAGGAAAGGACATAATCATGGCAGCGCAGAAGGAACTAAAAAGGCTGTATGTAATTCACAAAGCAATAGAAGGGCAGATAACTCAGACAGAGGCAGCAAGGATTGCAAGGAACTAAGACTCAGAGGCATCAGCGCCATAGATGAAGCCAACAAATTTCTTGACAGCCACCACAACAGAAAGACGCTATGGAGAATATAACATAAAATTAGGACATTTCTAAATTGGCTTGACATCCTTAGTATGGAGAGATTATGTCTACCCCTTCATTTCACCACCAGCACCGTGCATGGTGAAAGACGCGTTAGATTGTGCGAGGTGCTTCCCCATATCCGACCAAATATTTTGGAGTGTCCCATAAAGCCGATGACAAGGAGATCGAAATGGTTGTCCTTGGCAAACTGGATGATTGTCCCCACCTCATGCCCTGCAAGGACATGGGTGTGTAAAGACAGACCCTCCTTAAGCGCCAGAGCCATGGCCTCCTCATTCTTCTTCTTGAAGTAATCGTTGGCTTCTGATTGGGCCTCCAGAACCTCCCCAAGGCTTGCAGCATAGTGCGGCAGGTGTTCTTCCACAGAGATAGAATGGAGTTCTGCCCTGTACTTTTTGGCCAGGTCAATGGCTGCGATGAGCGCCTTTCTGGCCCCTTCTGAGCCGTCATTTGCTGCCAGTATCTTTCGAAACATGAGAATCCCCTCCTTTTAAAGAAGACTCGCTTCCTGATACAGCCATGGTCTCTTCCACATTGGTCTCCGATAATGGAGCGCTATGGGGAGCAAACCACCGTTCAGCGATCAATGTGGGCACTACGGCGCTCAAGATAACTACCGTGACAAGAATTGTGTATTGCCCTTGATTGATTAGCCCGTGACTCAAGCCATAAAGGGATGAAATTGTTCCAAAGGTGAGTCCGGTGGACATAAGTAAAGTTGTATACATCCCCTTCCGCGGACCAAATCGAAATGTATGGGTCAGTGGATAGACCCCGAAGAATTTTGCGGCAACCTTTACACCAAGCAGCATGAGGATCAGTCCTGCCCCGGCCATGGCAAACCTGAAATTTATCAGGGCCCCCGCCTTTAAGAAATAGAATGGGGTCAGTAATGTAAATGTCATCATCCTCAGGCGATGGGCCAGGGTCCTGTTCGCAAGGAACACAGGGGCTAGAACCATTCCGATAAGGTAAGCCGGAAGAACTGCCTCACTCTTTGCCAGAGCTGCTATGGCGCCCAGGGCAAAGAGAAGGAACAGTATATATTTTGACTCAGGCTCGCTTATATGGCTTCCTACTCTCTCAAATATCCATGGTGTCATACGCGGGATGAAGTAAAGCGCTGCACCCGTGCTTATGACAAAGATGAGCAGCCATCGATCATAATTGGCAAACAAAAGTCCCAGTACCACTACAGTCCCCAGGTCAGTGATAAAGCAAGCCGAAAGGATCAGTTTGCCAAGTTCCGTGTTATTGTACCCCCGCTCCACAAGCACGGCATACACCACTGCTACAGATGTGGTGGAGAGGGCAATCCCCGCGATCTTGGAGGCCTCTGGCGACCAATGGGCCACCCAGTAGGCATAGGCCATCGTTCCCAGAAATGGAACCAGGAAGGATACAAATCCGATGAAGAGGCTCTCCTTCCATTGCCTTTTGAAAACATGGGGATCTATCTCAGCCCCAGCCAGAAAGGTAAGCACCACGCTTCCAATGGCAGCCAGCACATTTATCCAGTCGGCGGCATGGAGGCCCAGGAGGTTGCCGCCCAGAGATCCTACCAGGATTTCGACCAAGGCTACCGAGACGCCTATTCTAATGGAGATTAGCGACGAGAGCAGCGCCAGTAAAGTCCATATCAGGACTACAGACCAGATATTCTCCATCTTTTTCCCCTCTTCATAGCTAAATAAAAAGCCCCTGTCGGAGACCTCCGGCAGGGGCGTAAGCTTCATATACTATACTACGAAAACCCCTACCTGAGCCTTCCGGGTAGGGGTCATCAGCCAATGTCTTAATAGTCTTAATAAGATGGGCGGTTAAAGGCGAACCCCATCGCCTGTAAATCGGGATTTAGATTATCATTGACTTAACTTATTGTCAACATAAATCTCAATAAATAAGTCTTATAAGACATATATGACTTATAAAAAATCAACTATTTGTTAAAAAAGTACTTGACAGATATTTTTTTTGGATTATAATTATTACAAATTTAGAATTATTCTAATTTAGATATATGAGAGAGCTGATTGCAAAATACAGAGAGAAGGGATTTAAACTTACGCCGCAGAGACTTGCCATCTTGAATTTTTTAGACGGCAATACAAGCCATCCTACGGCGGATGATATCTATCGCGAGATCAAAAAGAATTATCCTGCCGTATCTTTTGCAACGGTATATAATACGCTTCAGGCCCTGCGGGACAGAGGCAAAGTGGCGGAGATTACCATTGATTTCCAGAAAAAACACTACGACCCGGACATCAGGCCGCATCACCATATCATCTGCACGGAGTGCAATAAGATAGCGGATGTGTTCCAAGATTATTCAGAGGCCCTGCGGCTTCCTTATAATATAAAAGGTGAATTTCAATCTACAGGAAACCATGTCAATTTCTACGGCATCTGCAAAAAATGCCGAAACTTGTCCCGTTATGTTTCTAAACGGGAAAATAAAAAAAGGAGGACTAAACTATGTGCGTAACATCAGTAGGACAGGCAGTGGAAAATTTTGAGATGGAGGTGTATGACCCTGTAAAAGGAGATTTCGGCAAAATCAGTCTGGCGGAAATCAAGGCGAAAAGGCAGTGGACGGTGTTGGTTTTTTATCCGGCTGATTTTACCTTTATCTGCCCCACGGAGCTTGCAGACCTCGCGGATAAGCACAAGGAACTCAAGGATGCCGGCGTAGAGGTGATTTCGGTAAGCACGGACACCAAGTTCTCGCATCTTGCGTGGCAGCAGTCTGAAAAACTTTTGAAAAATGTGAAATATCTGATGGGCGCTGATCCGACCGGCAAGGTGTCAAAAATGTTCGGCGTGTATGACGAGGCCACAGGACTTGACTATAGGGGAACTTTTCTGATAAGTCCGGAAGGGAAACTGGTTGCAGCGGAGATCAATGTCAACAATGTGGGAAGAAATGCCGCTGAACTTGTAAGAAAGGTACAGGCGAATATCCATTGCTCCAAGCATCCTGACGAGGTGTGTCCGGCAAACTGGGCAGAAGGGAAAAAGACCCTCAAGCCTTCGGCCAAGATGGTGGGAAAGGTTTACGAGGCGGTAGCATAAAAACACAGTTCATGGCTCATGGTTCATAACTCATGGTTTTTGCTATGAGCTATCAGCCATGAGCTAAAAAAGGGAGGAATAACAAAATGAATTGCGCGAATGTGGTTGAAAAAAAGGAATTCAAGAATGATGCAGTGAATAAGGTGACGCATATCAAAAGCGAACAGCTTACCGCAGACACTTATTATTTCAAGCCGGGTCAGGTGCTTGATTGGCACCGGCACCCTGAAGGAGACCAGATATTTTTTGTGCATGAAGGGGAAGGGACATTTCATGTTGACGCAGGCAAAGAAGAATCCGTTGCCCTTAAGCCTGGAGTTGCCGTGCTTGCGCCAAAGGGTGTATGGCATAAGATCGTTGCAGGCAAAGAGCTTATCGTTTCACAGGCGACAAAACAGCCTGCCGGAATGGAGGCAAGGCCGAAGTAAGACAGCAGTCAGCAAGCAGTAAAAAATCAGAGGAGGGTTGTAGGGGCGATCCGGCGGGTCGCCCTTTATTTGAACAAGGAGGGATATGATGATCACAAAGTGTTGTCTCGCTATTCTTGCGTTTATTTCGCTTTCTGTTTCTTTAATTGTACATCCAGCTTTTGCAGATGATCTTTCTCAATGGAAGCTGCCGTCTGTTCCTGTTCCGAAAGACAATCCCCAAACCCAAGCCAAGATAGCGCTCGGACATCAATTGGTCTTTGATGTGAGACTATCCAAAAATAATTCCATCAGCTGCGCCGCTTGTCATGTGCCGTCAGCAGGAGGCGCTGGCATTACTGCCCGCGCATTCGGTCACGGGGGGGAACTGGGCAGATGGGCGCCTGCATGGGACAATGCCGCTTATTACACCTCCCTTTTCTGGGACGGCAGGGCGTCATCGCTGGAGGAGCAGACCGGGGCGTTACCGGGACACATGGGGCCGATTACCGCGCCCGGTGAAATGGGATCTAAAATTGAAGATGTGGTGGAAAAACTCAATTCGGTTCCGGAATACAAAAAACAGTTCAATAAAGTTTTCGGCACGGATGCAACACCCGAAGCCATTGCTAAGGCAATAGCCGCCTTTGAAAGAACCCTTGTGGCTTACAATTCCCCGCTTCAAAAGTATGTCAGAGGAGATAAAAAGGCCATAAGCGCTGCCGCTAAGAGGGGATTTAAACTTTTTAACGGGAAAGCCGCTTGTGTTACCTGCCATACCCCGCCTAATTTTAGCGATAATATGTTTCACAATATAGGGATTCCCCAGATAGGCCCGTTAAAAGAGGATGCGGGAAGAGCCGCAGTGACAAATGATCCTGCAGATAAAGGAAAATTCAAGACGCCGGCCTTGTATAATTGCGCATCCCGCGCATTCTTTACGCATGACGGCGCGTTTGACAGCCTTGAACAGATTGTTGAGCATTACAACAAAGGCGGCAATCCCAAGGATCCCAATCAGGATCCGTTGATTTTTCCTTTGAAACTTACGGATGCTGAAAAAAAGGATCTGATCGCATTTCTTGAGAGCCTGACCGATAAAAAATTGAATGAGATAAAATCCCAGAAATTACCCTAAGGAGGTGATACGAATGGCAATATGGAAGTGTGAAAAGTGCGGCTGCACAAAGGAAGGGAGATGCAAGCCCAAGAAATGCCCGAAATGCGGGGCGACCGGCGCCTTTGTGAAGGCTGAATAATAATTCATAAAACAATCGTTCAATGAAAACAACTTTACCCCCGCTCCGATATTGCATCGGGGCGGTTTTTTCTTTTTTCTATTAACTTGCCTTGTATTCGCCCACTATCCTCAAATTTTCCAGAATCTCTTCTTTGTGAGGGGCATCGGCCATGTAATCAGTCAGGTCTATGCCGGCATAATGTTCAAAGTGAAGGCCATCCAGGAATAGAGGGCTGTCTGTAATATCATATACCTTTCCTTGATACGCAAAGTATATCGGCTTCCCCTTCTGACTCCCGTCATATTGTTTTAATTCTTCTTCTGTAAAAACCTTCACTTGTTTCCTCCTTATAAGAAAGTGTCAAAGAGTCAAAGATTCAAAGAGTCAAAGAGCCTATTTTTTACTCTGACTCTCTGACCCTTTGACTCTTTGACACTCTATTTCAGATACGCCCCGGTTACCTTAAAATTGAAATCATAGTTCAATATATTTGACCAATCTATGCCTTGAGCAGTAGAGCGGGTATCATCAGGGTCACCATAAGGATTGCCCGGGATGTAGAACCAGTTTACAATAGCATCCTTTGATTTTCTTAAAACTATCCAGTAACGGCCCGGCGTTAAAACAGGATTATCCGGAGGTTCTTCTGAAAATTTGAACGGAAACCACTGATAGCCCGGAAAATATTTGATGGCATCGAGGTTCAGGGGAAAGCTCCTTATACCCTCCATGCCAGGTTTCCCTTTATCATCCTTTACCACATCTATCCAGAGGCTTCCTGCCCTACCTCCAAATTTGTGCATGGCAAGGGCTATTGTTTCCAGCTTCAGGGGTCTTGTAATGGTGAATGCCTGGGCATAGGTATATTCGCTGGTAACATATTCCGCCGTTTCCTTATCCAGGGTCTTATACCCCCGCTCCTCTCCTTTCGCCTTTACGAAAATATCCACCAGAGAGGGGAAGTCCATATTTCCGAACTCAATCCGTTCCATGGCCTTCGGTTTCGGAGCCGGTTTCTCCGGCCGAGGAATCTCTACGGCAGGTTTTGCAATATGGGCGACAATTGCATTGGTAAGGATGTAATTGGACGGATTTGTCTTTATATCCTTTAACGAGAGTTTTATATCATCTCTTACAAAGTTTGCCTGAATATCCTCCCTGAAAGGCGGCAGTGTCGGCGAGGCAAGCCACGAATCATTGATATCCTTTGCGTCGAGGCCCACAGTCTGTTTTATATGCCTCGGGCTTACAAAGAGGTGGCTCTGCTGGGCATCATACGGAATCCATCCGATATCAGGATAGTAAACCTCAAGCCATGCATGGCCTCCCTGCCCGATGTTCTGGATAAGGGTTCCGTTTTTCAGCGGAACCTTCCATGATTTGTTCAGGGTAATTCCGCCCACAATCCTTGCAGGTATGCCAACGGCCCTTAAGAGGGAGATGGACAGATGGGAGAAATTCTGGCAATTGCCAGTCCCCGTTTCCAGCGTGTAGACTGCGTCATATTGAGGGGGATTGGTGGTATATTTAACATTGTCCACCACCCAGTTTAAAATCTGTATTACCGCCTGTTCTTCTGTGGTTGCCCCTTTCGCCAGATTGTTTGCCAATTCCTTAATTTCTGGATTGTCTGCCTGAGTAAGGGGCGTCCGGGCAAGGAATCTTCTTTCTTTCGGGTCTATATCCTTTAATGGAAATGGGGCGCTGCTTGCCAATTCTTTCAAGGCAGTATGTATGGCAATGGTAAAATTTCCGCTTACGCCAGCATCGCCGCTTATATTAAGCCATGTAACCTTGGTAAACTTATTTCCAAACCTGTCTGTCTCTACCTCTACGGATGTCGGTTTGGGGTTATAGGCAAGAGTATAATTCTTTACTTCCTGATTTACCGTTGAGCTGGCAAATGAGGTAGGACTTGCAAAACGAAACACGAGTTTTTTAAGGCCTTGGGGAGGGACGGTAAAACTCTGGTTCTGCTCAACCTCTATCTGCTCATTCATGCTCCCCTCAAGGATGATGGTTGAGGCCTCTGAAACAGCAGGCAGTAGAAAGTGAACAGTAAACAGCAAACAGCAAACGGCAAGAATGCGGAACGAATTGGTTATTGCTCCTATCATGATGACCTCCCTATTTTAAAGAAAGTCCTGATTTTGTCAAGCACAGCCCTTGACTCGCTCTTTTGCTCTTCCAGCAATTCTGTCTCTGAGGCAGCCTTTTTTCTCGCCTCCTCTAATGTAAGAGACCTCATTGCAACCAGCTCGCTCAATCGTTCCATTAAATCAGGGTTATTTTCAAATACTTCAAAGAAACCCGTGGAATCCAGGACAATGAGCTGAGCGTCTTTTTTCGCCACAGCAGTTGCCCTTCTGTCTTCTCCGGTGAGAAGGCTCATCTCTCCAAAAAAGTTTCCTGTCCCGAGGGTTGTCACAATATTCTCCTTTCCTCTTTCATCTTGGAGCAGAATATCCACATTCCCCTCTTTGATGAAATAACATGTATCCCCTTTATCTCCCTGTCTGAAGATAACCTCATTCTCACCATATATTTCCATCCTTGCAGCGCCTGCAATCTTTCTTATTTCAGCATCGTTAAGGGGCTTAAGAAAATCCATTTTTCTTAAGTATACCTCAATATCTTCCGCTGCGCCGCCTGGCGCCTCTATTTTATGGCGATAGATTGTTCTTATTGGAAACGGGATCTCAATATGATTGCGTTTGAACGCATACCAGATGTTGTAATGGAGGTCGCTTTTTACCTTCAGGATAGAGCCATAGTCATTTATCCATGTCCTTAGCCTGTATTGCACGGCAAAATCGCCAAATGTTGTAAGATAAACCTCCGGCCCGGGTTCCTTAAGCACATGAGGGTTTTCAGATGCTGCCCGGAGAAGGACATTCTTTACCTTATGGGGCGGGTCTTTATAGCCTGCGCCAACATCTATTTCCACCACATGAAGGGGACTGGGGTATGTATAGTTATCTACATGCCCCTCGGAGAGAAATTTATTGGGAAGATACACATAATCATTGGAAAAGGTCAAAAGCCTTGTAGTCCGCCATGTGACATCCATGACCCTGCCTTCCTTGCCGGCAATATTCACCCAATCCCCCTTTGCCACAACCCTTTCCGTATTTATCCATATCCCTGTAAAAAGATTTTTCAATGTTTCCTGCAGCGAAAGGGCGATAATGCCGGTAAGCACGACAGACCCGGTGAGAAGCGGCGTTAAATCTATCCCCGCCAGACGATGGAGCAGATAGATGGCCGTAATAAAATAAAGGACAAGGCTTATCAGCGCCTTTAAAAGCGGTATAATGGTAAATCGTTTTAGGAAACTGAGCGGCGCGTCGGCAATAAGCCATCGTGTAAAAAAGAGAACTCCAAGGGCGGTAAAGAGAATAATTGCCTTGCCTATTATCTTTTCAGTCTGAGGCGGTAAAGCCCCTGTGCTTACAACAAGGATAATCTTGAAGGCAGCAGCAAGGAGAAAAAAAAGGAGCACAACCGCCAGCGGCTTTAAGATATTTCTTCCGGCAGAAGGTTTGAAGTTCGTTGATGTGACTTGATGGTGTGACATGACCGCAAAATCAGGTTACCGAAACCACCTCTTCATAAGTGGTAATTCCTTCAATCATCTTTTTTATCGCGCACTGGCGCAGGGCGAGCATGCCGTCCGCCTTTGCAGCTTCCTGCAGCGCCGCAAGCTCCACTTCCGTAGAGGAAAGCGCTGTTCTTATCCTGTCGGTAAAATCTAAAATCTCAAATATCCCTGTCCTGCCTTTGTAGCCGGTTCCCCTGCATTCCAGGCAGCCCTCGCCGTAATTGACAGCATACCCTTTTGGTTTTGGAGGAAGCTGAAGATATTCCATCTCGCCGTCTGCCAGATTTCTGTCGGTTTTGCAGTTCAGGCATATCTTCCTTACCAGCCTCTGCGCCGCAACGCCGATAACTGTGGATGAAATCAGAAATGCCGGCGTGCCGAGATCCATAAGCCGGATTAGTGAACTCGGCGCATCATTGGTATGCAAAGTTGATAAAACAAGATGGCCTGTCAGGGC
>JACQEJ010000016.1 GCA_016200645.1 Deltaproteobacteria bacterium
AAGACCGGTCAGAAGGCAAAGATCCGCTCCATGCCAAAGCGCAGGGGCAAAGACTATCTTGGGCTTTTCAGCATGAGCATGAAAAAGACGAGGCTGGAACATGAGAGGCGCACCATTGATAAAAGAAAAATGAATATAGAGGCGGAGATTAAAGACCTCAAAAGGGAGATAGAAAAGATGGAACAATCTGCGCCGGCGCAAGGCAAACATGCGAAGAAGAATAAATTGCGCCGGAATGCGGCGCCAAGGTCTCCTTAAAGGCAATGGTCATGGATTATTAAAAAGGAAAAAGAGATGAACTGGAAATCTTATGAAATGGAGACAAGGGTGAAAGGTAAAAACACAAGGCTTAACTCAGCCTCTCTATGGCGTGTTGCCAGAACCCTTATGGCAAGGGAAAGGGCAAGGGCGCTGGGGAAGAGGATAGACCACGGAGTGTCCGATATGGAAATGGAGGCGGATTTTTGGAAAAGGCAGAGAGAATAGCGGAAGGTATTTACCTATACTGCATCATTGGGACGGATGAGGCGATAAACTTTGGGGATATCGGCATAGGCGGGAGAGGCGATGCGGTTACTACAATAGGCTATGAGGCAATCTCCTGTGTTATCAGCAAAACCCCTGTGATCAAATATACCCTCAACAGGGAGAATCTGCTGGCGCATCAGAGGGTCATTGAAAGGGTTATGAAGGACTGGACTGTGCTTCCTGTGAGATTTTCTACCATTGCTGATAGTATAGAAGATATCCGGGGAGTTTTGAGAAAAAGATATGAAGAGTTTAAGAACCTGTTAAGGGATATGGACAATAAGATAGAACTGGGGATTAAGGCTCTGTGGAAGGATATGGATAGGGTCTTTCAGGAGATGTTACAGGAAGATGAGGAAATTAAACGGTTGAGGGATAGGATAGCAGCAATGCCGCCTGCTAAGACTTATGGCGACAAAATTAACCTGGGTAGGATGGTGCAGGCGGGCTTAAAGAGAAAAAAAGAGGCAGAGGCGGATAAGATGATGAACTCCTTAAAGACTATTTCTGCAGATACCCGCGTTAATCAGGTCTATGGAGATAATATGGTTTTAAATGCGGCATTTTTAGTTGGTGGTGATAGGTAAAACCTATAGCCTATAGCCCATTGCCCATAGCCTGTATTAATTGGAGGTGCGCTATGTCGGCTGAAAAGAAAAAAGAGGAAGCAAAAAAAGAGGGAGAAGGGGTAATTGATTTTGGCATAGGAAAGATTTCCCTTGGAGGGATATTCAAAGGACTTAATGAGTTGATAGATACGGCTCAAAAGGTTGCTGAAAAGGGAGAGGCTGTAAGGAGAGAAGGGGTAATAAAAGGGGCTGGCAAAGATATAAGAGGTGTTTACGGATTTTCCATCAGGACATTGGGTGGAAAGCCGATAATAGAGCCGTTTGGAAATATCAAGGAGAGCCCTGAAGGACCTATTGTAGAGGAGGTGAGAGAGCCAATGGTAGATGTGTTTGATGAAAAAGATCATATTTTGATTATTGCAGAGATGCCAGGGGTGGAAAAGGATGACATCAATATTGATGTGAAAGATGAAGTAGTTACCCTGAAGGCGGAAAGAGGGCAAAGAAAATACAAAAAGGATGTCCCACTCCCGTCCTCTGTAAATGCAGCAACACTTACCTCTGCTTATAAAAACGGGATAATGGAAATAAAAATGGAAAAGAGGAGATGAAATGTCGGAATCATCAGGCATATTAAACCTACGTGTTTCAGAGGCAAGGACAAAGGATGTGGGCAGAGGCATTGCCAGAATAGACCCTTTGGATATGACAACCCTTGGCGTTGAGGTGGGAGATATTGTGCAGCTCACAGGCAAGCGCAA
>JACQEJ010000176.1 GCA_016200645.1 Deltaproteobacteria bacterium
AAACTTTATAATCTCAGGGTTAGTTCTGAAAGAATCTTCTCCCGCCTCCTCTCTATCTGTATGCAAGCGCCTTCTGTAACAGGACTTAATGCCATCTCTAATCATTGCACTATCGCTCACATTACTACACTTGCGGTTGCCCTCACTGCCGTTAAAGTAGATAAACGCGATCAAATTCGCTTCGTAAAAACTCTCATCCCAAATCTCTAATTTTGTGAAGCCCTATTTATACAGAGCGTCATAACTTCGCATACCTTCGTTGCTCCTCGCCTTCGTCGCGCCTTGGTCTGCTGTGTTCTGACGCTCTGTATGCGGATTTACCCCCACACCAAAATTTTTGGTGTGGGGGTTTACTTATGTCGCTGTGCATAGTTATAAGTTGAAAGTTGACAGTTAACTTTCAACTTTCAACTTTCAACTGCTAACCGGTTACTGTATTAAAAACGGCGACCATGCAGGAGATGCAGCCGGACTTCCCCTTTCAGCATTTTCCATGATTATCTGTTGTTGATTACTCCCGTCGGCCTGCATGATGTAAATGCGGGAAACGCCGCCATCCCTGGTGGATGAAAATGCTATATACCTGCCGTCGGGCGACCACGAAGGGTCTTCATTATCTCCGCTATTTTCCGTGAGCTGCACCTGGCCTGTTCCATCGCTGTTCATCACCAATATATCAAAATGCCCTCCATTCAGCCTTGCAAATGCAATCTTATCGCCCTTTGGCGACCATGCCGGAGCCGCATTATATTTGCCGTCATAGGTAAGGCGGGTAAGCCCGGTTCCGTCAGAGTTTATCACATAGATATGGGGATTTCCACCTATATCGGAAACAAACGCAAGCCTCTTTCCATCCGGCGACCAGCTTGGCGACACATCTATCGCCCAGTTGTTGGTAAGCCTCCGCAACTTCATCCCGTCGAGTTCTAAGATATAAAGCTCAGGGTTTCCATCCTTGCTTAAGGTCATGGCTATCTCTTTTCCCATAGGAGACCAACGGGCGCTGATATTGATGCCCGGATAGCCGGCAAGCCTTATCTCTCTACCGGTTGCAAGCTCCAGCATATAAAGACACGGCCGTCCTTCCTTGTACGATGTGTATAAAATCTTTTTGCCGTCCGGCGACCATTGAGGAGAGAGGTTGATGGATCTGTTTTTTGTGATCTGTCTCAAATTATAGCCGTCGTAGTCAGCCAGAAAAATCTCCTTGCCGCCGGATATACCGGAGGTAAACAGGAGCTTTGTATCAAATATCCCTTTCTCGCCGGCGAGAGCCTCCATGACCTCGTCCGCAAATTTGTGGGCTATAGTCCTTACCGTGGTTGTCTTGCCGATATACCGCCGGCCTATGAGCATCTTTGCCTGAACGGTGTCATAGAGCTTTAATTCTACGGTCAGATCGTCTTTTTCTAAAGCAGAAACGCTCTTGATAAGGACATCCGCGCCGATAATGCGCCAATCATTGAAGTCTATATCATCCGGCTTTTTATTCGGGTCCTCTACATAAGCTTTTTTATCAATGATGGAAAACAGCCCGGAGAATTCCAGGTCGCGGACAAGCGCATCCCGGAGCCTGCTCATAACCTCCGGCTCCGCGCTTAGTATGCCGGCAATTTTAATGTCAGGGATAGCAATGGGCAGCCTTTTGCCTGCAGGGGCGTTTATATCAATATAGACCTTTGCGTAGCCTTGAAATGGAAATAAAATAATCAAGAAAATGGCTATAAAACAGTACGGCAGTTTATTATAGTTATATCGTTTATGCTTCATAAAAAAATCACGCTATGGTGTATTTCCCTGTTTTATGGCCGCCCACTCTTTTTATAAGATTGTTTTCAATAAGTGTCTTGAGAAGATAATGAGCTCCGGCCTTCGTAACCTTTAGTTCAGACTCTATTTCCCTGATTCCCATTGGCGCATGTCTCAGGAGGAATAATAGCTTTTCCTGTTTGGGCGTTAAAAAAAGAGGTTCATGGCCGCCTTTTTGCATTGACTTAACCGCCTCTACCCTTGCCCAGACCCTTTCCAGAGTCATTTCTACAGCCTCGGCTATAAATTCCAGCCAGCCGGTAAGGTCTCCTTTGTTTTTCTCCACATTCCCCAGCGCCGCATAATATCCTTGCCTGTTTTCCCAAAAAACCTCGTCAACAGAAAAAATATGATGGGTATCAAATCTCCTTCTGTATAATTCCCATGTTGCCAATATCCTGCCTGCCCTTCCGTTGCCGTCTCCAAAAGGATGAATAAACTCAAATTGGTAATGCAAAATAGCGGATGTTATCACAGCAGGCAATGCCTGACCCCTTTCATTAAGCCAGTCGAGAAGCTCCTGGACAAATATAGGAACTTTTTCAGGTTTGGGCGGAATATGCGACCCGACATAGACCTGATATTTCCTAAACGCGCCGACAGGCTCCCTGTCAAGGGCATTTTTTCCTATGATGGCATGCAGACGCAAAACATCTTTCTCTGTTATGGTCTTTTTATCCGCATTAGCGGAAATATAACGCAGCGCGGCAAAGTAGTTGAGTATTTCATGGACATGCCGCGGCTTTGCCTGCAGAATATCTCCTCCGTCTGCCAATACCTTAACCTCTTTAAGCGTCAATGGATTCCCTTCAATGGAGGTTGAAGAATGCGCCATTCTGGAAAAGGCGTCTTTTGTAAGACGGGGCGCCCATGCCACAGACACCAGCGACACCTCTATTTTTATTTTAAGAGACGCTATGCCCTCAATCAACCGCATCAGATGCGCCGTTATCGTATATTGCGGGTTAAATGCCATGACCGGTTTGTTTCATAAGTATAGTATAAGTAAAGTGATAAGTAAAGCGGTTTGTCGCCTTATGCGCTTCCTGTTTACTTTATGCCCTTGCCTCTTTAAGCAGGCTGTCATCTTCCTTGAGCCGTAAAACGGCGTCTTTGTAAATTGTTCGTCTATCTGCCTCATGAGCAGATGATTGTATTGCTCTTCTGGGTCA
>JACQEJ010000179.1 GCA_016200645.1 Deltaproteobacteria bacterium
ACGCCCTCAAAGACAAAGCTGCAAAAGACCCCTGAGGCTGTAGAAAAGGGGAAGCTTATCTATTTTAAAAGATGCAGCTTCTGCCACGGCCTGAAGGGGGATGGGGATGGGCCGGCAGCAGAATTTCTTGACCCGCGTCCAAGGGATTTCACTACCGGCACATATAAGTTCAGAACTACCCAGAGCGGCGAATTGCCGACAGATGAAGATTTGTTCAGGACGATTAGCCGAGGTCTTACAGGCACTGCTATGCAGACTTTTGACGGCGACAAGATAAAGAACGGTTTGACGGAAGAGGAAAGGTGGCAGGTGATTTATTATATTCAAACCTTTGCCCCGGAATTTTCTAAATCAGATTTAGACCCCTATAAAAAGGTTCTTCCGCCTCCATCTAAAAAAATTTCCTATTCAGAAGATAGCGTGGCCAAAGGCAAAGAGATATTTAAAAAGACCAAGTGCTGGGAATGTCATGGTATGGGCGGCAAGGGCGACGGGGTCAAGGAGTTTAGAAAGGATGACTGGGGTTTCCCAATCCGCATCAGGAATGTGACACAGCCGTGGAAGATTAAGGCAGGCGCAGAACCTGAAGATATATTCACGCGGTTTTCCACAGGCATCAACGGCACTCCTATGCCATCCTTTATTGATTCCTTAAAAGAAGAGGAAAGGTGGCATCTGGCGAATTTTATCAAGTCGCTTCAAAAAAAGCCGTCGGAAAATCAAGTAATCAAGGCAAAGTTTATCAAGAATGATATTCCAACGGATGCAGAAAGCCAGGAATGGCAGAAGGTTTTGCCCATAGATGTCCGAATGGCAGGCCAGGTTATTGCTGCGCCTCGCTGGCAGAATCCAAGTATTGATATGGTTAAAGTAAGGACATTGTATAACGAAAAGGAGATTGGCTTTCTCATGGAATGGGACGACCCGTTTAAGGACGTAATACATAAAAAAGATGCAGAGTTTGATGCAAAACAGGTTGCCCAAGCAGGCGGCCATAATACCTATGTAAATCCTTTTAAGATGCTGCAAAGACAGTTGGATACGTATCGGGACTCCATAGCCCTCCAATTTCCTGTAAAAATGACTGAAGGCACAAAAAAACCGCACTTTTTCAGAGGCGATTCAGGCAATCCTGTAAACCTCTGGGTATGGAAGGCAGATGCAGAGGAGGCAGGCGCTCCTTCGGTTGAAGAGGATAATGCGACAGGCCCTGACCAGCCCCTCAAGGTTCAGCCTGTTGAAGGCCAGCAAGTAAAAGGCAAAGGGGTGTGGAAAGAGGGGGTGTGGCGTGTTGTCATAAAAAGACCTTTGGTTACAGAAGACAAAAACGATGTCCAGTTTGAAAAGGGAAAGTTTATTCCGTTTGCATTAAACGCATGGGATGGTTCAAATGGGGAGCATGGCCTGCTTATGAGCCTGTCCACATGGAACTATGTGATTATGGAGGCGCCTGTTCCAATAATGGTTTATCTGTATACCTTCCTTGGGATAATCGGCGTCGGAGGGATTGAATGGTGGCTTGTGAAAAAGAACAGCAAGAAATGACATCGGACGAGATTGATCTTAGACAAAACATTTCTAACATAAACAATGCATATAGATTAGGACTTATTAAGATGTCAGATGTCATAAGATTAATAAGAACTGTACATGGAATCTGCGAGAAAACCGAAGGGAGGCGATAGATGCAATACTTTGAGGTTGTTCTTGAGAACGGACATATAGGCGCAGGCAACAGTTATGAAGCTAAAAGATATTTTAAAGGCAGCGACATGCTCTCTGTTATCTCAAAAATAAGGGGCCTTCCGAGGATAAAGAAGAGACACACGATAGAGGCTGTAAAGGAGATAAGGCCGATAACAAAAGAGGAATATGTTAAGGGAATGGCTGAGGCGTTAAAGAATCCTCACCTGTTCAGGGTGTGGAGCGGTTACAGATGTCCTATCTGCGGAAAATGTTTCAATGATATATTGTCTTTTGTGCGGCATGTGGAAAAATATGATGCGGCTTTTGTCTTTACAAACTAATAAAGGAGGAGGTGGCTAATATATGTTTGGCATAGGAACAACGGAGCTTATCATTATCCTTGCAATCGTCCTGATAATATTCGGCGTTGGCAAGCTTCCCAGCATTGGGACAGGGCTTGGTCAGGCGATAAAGAACTTTAAAAAGTCGTCGTCCTAAAATGAGATAGATGCAAATCATCTAACGGAAAAACCGGAGCAAATATCTTCGCAATATAACAAGTCTGCAAATGAGGTGTAGCAGCATGAGTAATCATGAGGCGGGGCAGACATTGCAAAGATGAGGAACTCAACTATAATTAGATAAATTTTATAAACCTGTCCTGAAAAGTTTTTATTTGGGACAAAAAAAGGAGGAGATGTTATGCGTCAAAACTGGAAAAAGGTGTTTGGAGTAGTTTTGCTGGTATTGTCCATGATTATGTTTGGGGGAGTGAATGTTCAGGCGGGTGAGAAGAATCCCTGTGGTATGAAAAACCCCTGCGCCATGAAGCCAAAGCCAATAAGAAAGGCTAACATCACAGATAACGCAAAGCTTCTTGAAATGGGCGAAAAACTCTGGAATGACACAAAGCTCGGAACCTCTGGAATGGCCTGCGCTACCTGTCATCCTGACGGAAAGGGTTTGAAAAATACGCCCTTCCCAAAGTATCTCAAAATGCCAAATGACATACTTACCCTTGATCAGATGATAAACTTTTGCATGAAGAACCCAATGAAGGGCAAACCGCTGGCATGGAATTCGGTGGAGATAACCGCTCTGGCAGCGTATGCGCAATCTCATGCAAAAGAAGAAGGCGCGCCGGCAAACCCATGCGGCATGAAAAATCCGTGTGGTATGAAGAACCCGTGCGGAAAAAAATAATAGCCTTTGCTATCTGCATTGTGTGCGGTTTGATTATCCTCTCCTCCGAGGCAAAAGGGGCCCAGCCCCACTTTTGAAAAGGTATTTACTTCTTCAAAACAGAATGAGGTAGTTTCTCCCATCCATTCTGGAAAGGTGAATTCATCATCAAAAGTGGGGCTGGGTTTATCGGAATACTGGAAAAGGCCTATCCCGCTTCAAAATCACTTCAATAAATTCCCACTCTATCCGGAGGAGTTCTACGACAGATTTTACAAAGCCATGATAGAGAGCAGGGACGAAAAAGTTGAAAACAAAGAATTGGAAAAGGCCGTTAAAATAACAGAGGGTTCCGGTTACAGGGTAGTTAGAAAAGTGTTATAGAAAATAGCTATGCAGTTATTCTCCCTTTTCCTTTTCCAGTATGGGATAGGCTATATTGGCAACATAGGAGTTTATCCTTTGAAGGTTCGTGAGCACATCCAGGTGGATTGCGCTGGTGTCTATGGACTCCTTTAAACCGAGATGGAGACGGTTTATATGCGCCTGCCTTAAGTCCCTTTCTATTTCTCCAAGCCTCATCTTATGTCGCAATAACTTATGGGCAAGCTCCACATCGCCGCTTGTAAAGGCTGATATGCCAAGCTCAAAATTTTCCATAACCTTCTGATGAAATTCCAGAATCTCACGCAATCCATCACGGGAAAAAGATAGTTGCTTTTTTGTCTTTTTCTTTGCCAGTTCCATTAAATTTTTATCTATCACATCGCCGATATTTTCGAGATTATTGGTAAAGGTAATAATCTCCATCTCCCGCCTTGCCTGCTCTGCGGTTAAGCCTTCCTGAGACAGTTTTGTAAGATAAAGCTTGATTTCCCTGTCGAGCATATCTACATCATCGTCCCTTTCTTCTATCGCCTCCATAAGGGCCGTGTTATTGCTTTTAAAAACCTCTATGCTCTGCTTCAGCATATCCGACACAATATCCGCTATCCTGAGCGCCTCTCTGGTTGCCTGGCCAAGCGCAAGGGAAGGAGATGTGAGCACAAGCTTATCAAGATATTTCGGCCCGAAGCTTTGCTGCGAAGGCGCCTTTTCCGGGAGCAGTATCTCAACCAGCCTAGTAAAAGGACTGATAAAGGGGAGGAATAAAAGCGTTATTGCAATATTAAAAAAGGTGTGGGCATTTGCCACCTGCCGCGCAAGGTACGGGGTGGAGAGGCCGACGAGATGGGTAAAAGACGATAAAAACGGGAGGACGATTACAACGCCTATTGCCTTGAACAGCACATGGGCAAGGGCAACACGCTTGGCGTCTGCAGGCGCGCCGATGCTGGATGTAATGGCGCTGACGCAAGTCCCAATATTTGCGCCCAGCACAATCGGCATGGCGGCGTCCAGAGTGATAAGGTTATTATGCGCCAGGGTGAGGGCAAGGCCGATAGTGGCGGCGCTGCTGTAAAATATGGCGGTAAGAAGCGCGGATATGATGATGCCTGCCACAGGGTCTTTGCCAAGATTGGTGAGCATTTCTTTAAACAGCGGGTCCCCGGCAAGGGGTAAAAAGACATCAGTCAATATCTTTAATGCAAGGAATATAAATGCAAAACCGAGCACTGCCTGACCGATATCCTGCAACGGGCCCTTTCTTCCTAGAAACTCCAGAAGTATGCCGATGCCGACAAGCGCTATTGCGTAGTCGTATATTTTGAATGCAATTATCTGAACGGTAACTGTTGTGCCTATGTCAGCGCCGAGGATAACACCCATAGTGGCTGAGAGACTCAAGAGGCCTGAACCGACAAAGCTTACGAGCATGATGATTGTGGCGCTGGAACTTTGCAGGAGGGCGGTTATCAAGGCGCCGACCCCAACGCCTTTAAAACGATTGTCGGTAACCGCCAGGAGGAATCCCCTGAGTCTGGCCCCGGCTGCCTTTTGCATGCCGTCTCCTGCTATCCTCATGCCGTAAAGGAGGAGCAAAACACCGCCAAAGAGTGTAAGGAGGTTTAGGGTTGTCATAATAAATACAGGTTATAGGCTATGGGCAATTGGCTATAGGCTATGTTTTCCCTATCGCCCATTGCCTATCGCCTGTCTTTTATACAATTGTCTTTATCTCCCGTAAATATTTTGCGGATTCTTCAGGCGGAACAGGGTTTATGTATATGCCGGTTCCGAGTTCAAAACCAGCGGCAATGGTCAGTCTGGGGATTATTTCCAGATGCCAGTGAAATTGGCCGATAACTCCGGAATTGATCGGGGCATTAATGATGGCATAGTTATAGGGAGGATCGTTAAGGCAGAGCTCCAGCTTTAATAAAACCTCTTTTAATATGCCGGTTAGGTCATCCCTCTCCGATTCTTTTGTGTCTATAAAAGAATGGCTGTGCCTCTTGGGTATTATCCATGTTTCAAACGGATGTCTTGCGGCATACGGCTCTATTGCGATAAATGATTCGTTTTCAGCCGCCGTCCGATTTTCCTGTCCGGATTCCGCCCTCACCATATCGCAATAGGCGCAGGTATCCCGATAATCAAAATACTGCTCTATCCCTTTTATCTTTAACCATACCTGCTGCGGAATCATGGGCGTAGCAATGAGCTGCGAATGGGAATGCTCAATGGATGCGCCCGCAACCTTTCCGTGATTTTTAAAGATAAGGATATATTTAAGGCGAGAGTCTTTGCAGAGATCAGTGTACCGTTCCTTGTACATCCACCAGACCTCTTTCATCTGCCTTTCATCGAGGCGGGAAAGCGGCTTGCCGTGTTCCCGCGTTTCAACGATCACCTCATGGGCCCCGATGCCGTCCATTCGGTCGTATATAAGGTGTTCGCTCCGGTTCGGCTTCCCCTCTATCATGAGGGCCGGGAAACGATTGGGCACAACCCTTACCCACCAATCAGACGAGTCTGGTTTCGCCCCTTTTTTTCTGAAAGCAAGTATCTCAGAGGGGGTCATGGATTCATTGCCTGGACAGAACGGGCATACAGAATGATTCTTTGTGATTACAGCCTGGGCCGCCTGCTCATGCTGAAAATCTGATGGTCTCCTGGCCCTTTCAGGCGACATGATAACCCATTCCCTAGTTATGAGGTCTTTTCTTAATTCGGACATATTTAATAAAGGTTATGGGTGATAGGCTATAGGCGATAAGCATGGAATAGGGGTTTTCCTATAGCCTATCGCCCATAACCCATTGCCTGTTTTTATCCCTTCTTCACCCACTCATCTATCTTATTTCTTATGTCATCGGATAAGTCCATGAATTTTACTCCCATGCCGGGCTCGTATTTAGATTTTTGGGAAAATTCCCTTCGCCACACTACCCTGGCCCTGCATCTCGCCAGAGTTTTGTCAGGCAGGGAAAACTCTATGGTAAATTCCTCTCCTACCTGCCTGGGATTGACAGATGCGATAAACATCCCGCCCCTGCCTATGACCTTTGCATAGCCGAAAAAGCTTTTGTCTGCCTGTGACTTGGCAGACAGGCTGTTAGATTCCATTTTGACATTCAGGACGAGGAGCTGGTTTCTTAAATTTTTTCTCCTGTCAGGCCGAAGAAGCACATAGCCCTGTTTGTCTTTTTTATCACCATTTACCATAGTGAACAATGCCCTCTAACGGTTTTCTATTCTTCTCTTCTTTTACAAGAGGGGCTTTTGGATAACCGACTGCTATTAGGGCAACAACTTCTATGTGGCCAGGTATGCCGAGAATCTCTCTAACCTTTGCAGGCTCGATTGCCGCAATCCAGCAGGTTCCAAGCCCTTCTGCCGTAGCGGCGCCTATCATCTCGGTTATCGCGATGGTTGCATCAACCCACGCATAGTTTTTGCCGTCTGCCTTTCTCACCCATGCGCCTTGCGGCTCTGCGCATGCGGCAATAATCAGCGGCGCGGTTTTAAATCCCTCTTTTGTGAACACCTCGTATAGTTTCTTAACATCTTGCTTTTCGATGATAATAAAATGCCACGGCTGGCGGTTGGCTGCGCTCTGCGCCCTTCTGAGCGTTTCAAGCAGACGCTCCAACGTATCCTTTTCTATCTCCCTGTTTGCAAATTCCCTGACACTCTTTCTTCTCTCGTAAAGTTCGTAAAAAGTCTTGAGTTTTTCGTCCATAGAATTATCTCCATTCTCAGTTTTTTAATAAGCGCCATAGCGTCAATTCAAATCCAAAAACTTCCAATCTTTCAGATCATTTGGGTCGTAAGTGTAATTTTTGCTGTCGTTAAACCGCCAGCTATTCTGCTCTTTGATAACAATGCCGCCAAACAATTTTTTGCCTTTTTTATTTTCCGCCTCAATATATTCCGCCAACCCTTCGGCGCGCTCTTTTGCGGTTTTAGCGTAAATGCCGCCCTTTGTATCTAACAATGCAATCCTGCCATCATTAAGCATTACTATAAAATCAAGATAAAACGGCTTATCTTGTCCGTTCTCAACATAAGGCACAGCAAAATACGAGCCGTCCTGCTTGCCATTCTTAAACCACCACTTCACTTGCTTGGCTTTTTCCAGATATTCAATAAACGCAATCTCAACATCGCTGTCTTCTTCAAAAAGCGAGAGATTGTCTGTGCCTTTTGTCTTTGCATAATACGGCTGAATGATTGACCGCTTATAATCTTTTTTTACGAAAGTCAGGTTGTAGTTAATCATCTCCGGCACATTCCACGGCTCGTCATTTTGCAGGAGTTCGTACTTGCCTTTGCCAACGACTTCCTGATAAAGTTCTTTGGCCCGATTGATAACGTCAATCACGGCTTGGCGGTTTTCTTCGGCTAAAACAATGGCCTGAATTTTTGGCCAATCATCAACGCCCATCTTGAAAGATTTATCAAAGAAACGATACAAAGAATCGTTAATGCGCTTTATAGAGCGAAGCTCCGGGGCAAATGGCGCAAGATTTTCTCTTGCGAAATAATCAAAAGCGATTTGCAGTTCAACTTCGTTTTTCGGAATATCCAACGTGCCTTTCTTTTCAATGCTTTTCGTTTCTTTATCTACATCGGTTATTTTTCCGCTTGCGATGAGCTTGGTATCAACAATACTGTGTTTAAGTGAAATTTTATCTTTTAGTTTCAGTTCTTCAGCGGCCTGAAAGAAAACCGGCACAAAATCGGACGACAAGCGGGTTTCTTCGCGGAACCGCTTGGAGTGATACGAAGTTAAATCAATATCTTCATAATCTTTGCGCCGTTTGCCCTCAAAAACCGTTATGTATTCTTTGGCAATGTCCTCGGCAATGCCTATATTACTCAAACTGGTATAGACATGGCCGATATTTAATTCCGGTTTTTTGTAATGATTATGTTCGGGCATACGCATAATCCGCCCGATGGTCTGAATGGAAAACACCATGCTTTTCCATTCTCGGAACAAAACCAAAATCGCGGCGCGCGGACAATCCCACCCCACGGCGATGGCTTGTTTGAAAATCATTACCTCAACTTCGTTTTCGTTTTTCTCAATGTTTTCAAGATTGATTTTGCTGTCCTTATCTGAAAGATAAATCGCCAGCCGTCCGTTTTCTGTCGTAATGCCGTACTTGCCGAGCAACTGCACTACCGCGTCTTTTTTATCAATCATTCCCTGTCGCGTATCTGGTATTTGTATGAGCATGAGAGGATTAACGCCCGAACCTTCCGTCTCGTATAATTTGGCGAGTTCCGCTCGCTTTCTCAAAGCAGCTTCAACCACAATTTCATCAGCCGTCTTGTCCGCAAGTTTTTTGTCCAGCTTGTAGTTTTCAAATCCGGGATTGATAACGATTTCTTTCTTGATCATTCCCTCGTCTTTGACATCTTTGAGTTCCACTTCCACACCACGAAACACACCTTTGAGTTGCGGCGTAGCCGAAACCTCAATCGTTATCTTTGGGCCAATATCTTCAATCAGTTCTTTGGACTTTTCCGTTTCAGCGTTGCGGTGGCTTTCATCAATGATGAGAATAATAATCCGGCCCTCGTCTTTGGTGCGGGTGACTATGTTGGAAAGGTTGTTGTCCCGCTCATTTTCGCGGACATAGATATTGCCCTTTTTGTTAATACTTGCCCAGTTCAAAAACAAAATCTCGTTTTCGCCGATTTTCCTCTCGTCCAAATCTTCAAAATATGAACATTTGAGGCCAACGCCAAACTGGTCGTAGTATTTTTTCAAACTGTTGCGGCTTTGGTCGTGCAGTTTATTAACGGCGATCCAGATAAACGAAAACTTTTTGCCGTCAATACGCGAATCAATCAGTCGTTTCAAAAACTCCGCCATCATCAATGTTTTGCCGGAACCGGTCGGCGACTTAAAAATGCAGATTTTGTTTCCTTCCGCATCCAAAAGATCGTTGACTTCCTGCTTCAACTTTACAATGGCTTTTTCTTGATAATTTTTGAATTCAATCCACATAATTATTCCGGGGTTTATCTTTCTTCTTCACAAAACTTTTTTAATCCTTCTTTAGTAAATGGCCTTAAATTTCTTTCTTTCAAAATCATCTTATAAAGATTTTTTGTTTCGATGTATAGATCTTCTCCGCCTTCGTGTTCCTTGCGGTCTCTCTCAATAAACCCACTTTTTTCTGCCAATTCCCAATAACCTTGAATATAATAGGAATAGAGATCATAAACACTTGAGATGGAAAGTGCTTTACTTTTTACGAAAGTACCAATCTTTTCGTAAAAATCTAAAACATATTCAACGCTATTTTGTATTTTAACCCACTCATCTTTTTTGGCTTCTTTTATATAATTTTTATTTTCAAAATACTTTCGTCTCTCATTTTCGTATTCCATTCTTGTTCAAGGTGAAAAATAATTTGTGTCTCATTTTGACTGACTATCTTTTTCAATTGTATATAGGCAATTATTGCCAACAAAAAAGTCGCAATAGCAACAAGAAAATTACTATCAACCAAAAGACAATTTTGATAAAAATACAATACGAAGACGAGAACGATAATGGCAACAACGCCGATCTCATATTTATTCTTTTTTAAGAATAATTTGGTTTTTCCCATTTTACTTAAAAATCTCCCTATATACTTTTAAGATTACTTCGGGAATGGCGCAAAGCGTAACTTTGCTTTTCACATCGGCAAATTGTTTTTCGTGCGGGTCATCGCCGAGTGAAAAGACATAAGTGTTAAAATGCCCTTTAATTTTCTTAGTCGCTTTCTTGAAGTCGTTAATGGCTTCTTCATAAAAAACAATGCCGAGATATTTATCGCTATTTTTAAAAATCTTAAAGTCGCTTTCATCCTGCACCAGTTCAAAAGCATTTTCGCGGATACAGAGCATTTCTGTTGATTCGCTCACGAGCTTTCGCTTGTTTCTGTCCGTTGGCTCGGCTTCCACAAAGTCGCAAACATAGTATTTCAAATTGCCGCCAAGTCCGGCGACTTTTTCACCTTTGGTATTTTTATAACCCTTGATGACTTTTTTCAGCCGAGGATAGCAAACATCGGTACAAATTTTATGCTTTATTTTCTCTCCATTATTCCCAAGCTCTTCATCATTCGTGCAAAGAATAAACTGGCGATTTCCGCCATCTTCTTTATTGAGTTTCAAAACTGCATGGCCAGTTGTGCCAGAGCCGGCAAAAAAGTCCAAGATAACAGCATCTTTTTTGTCCTTAGTTACAATTTTTATCGAATCAAGTACCGCATAAACTGATTTCGGAAAGTCAAACATTTTAGACATGCCTAATATTGATTCCAATAACTTTGTCCCGTGGGTTGCCGCGTCATATCGAGGATTATCCCAAACCGTTTTCGGTTTTAGGCCTTCTTTTAGGCGGTCTTTTATTCGGACAGAAAATTGATTCTTTCCATTTTTTTCAACTTTTATATCTCCTACCTCAATTAGTTGTAAAAGCGAAGGTTTTGTTTGCCGCCAAACCCTTTTCTGCCCTTTTGAATCAATAGGGAAAATCTCTACCGCATTTTTTATTTTTTCGATTGATATTGCACCAGAACTTTCATCGTAATAAATAGGGAAATAAGAATTTGGCCTTTCCATGGGAGTAGAAAATCCTCCCGTGCGAAGAAAATCTCGCCATTTATACGCAGAAGTGTCATCTCGAAATTTATATGCGGCAATATCTTCTTCGCTTAATTCAAACAAGTGAATGTTTGCTAATTCGGCATTTTTTGCGTAAACGAGATAATATTCATGGCAAGTGGCAAAAAATTTATCTGTGGTCCTTCCGGATTTTTTATTAAGGACTGTAATAGTTGCTAATCTATTTGCTTCGCCAAATATCTCATCTGCGAGCATTCCTAATGGAAAAATTTCATAGTCATCAATTGTAATAATGATTATCCCGTCGGGCTTCAAAAGATTTCGGGCCAGTTTCAAGCGTTTTTCCATAAAAGCAAGCCACTTACTATGCTTAAATGGATCGTCTCGTTCTATATAATCATTATTGTATCTCCAGCTTCTGTTGCCGGTGTTATATGGAGGATCAATATAAATCAAATCTACCATAGCTTGGTGCGTAAAGTTTAAAACCGCAAGCGAATGATAATTGTCGCCCTCAATCAGCAAATTGACTGGCTTGCCTTTGTCACCGTTTATCTCTTTTCCTTTTGTTTCTTTCAAAACCGGAAATGGCTTGCCCGCCATTTCATTGGGAAACATCTCGCTTGGCGTGCGCGCGTCAGGATTGATAAGAATATCAATTTTTTCTTCCGGCAAATCCCTATGCCAAACAAGGCCGTATTTCGTTTCTTTGATACGGCGAAGCTCTTTTATGAGTTCCTCTTTTGACCAGTTGTCGTAATTGATTTTTCTTGCCATAGGTTTATTTAATAAAATTATCCACGCATACCCTTATGTCTGCACACTCTAACCAGCCATTAAAAAGTCTTTAATCCTTCAGCAGTCTTATAAATTCTTCCTTGGTAAGCCCCGCCTGTTCTACAATCGCCAAGAGCGTCCCTTTAGGAATCTCTTTTTTATCAGGAACTATAACAAGGCGAGTTGTATCTTGGTCTCTTTTCACAAATGCCGAATGACTCCCTTTTCCTCTTTTGGGCGCATATTCAAAACCAATCTTTTGCAACAGGCTGATTACCTGCCTTGAGGATACAACAGGGAGTTTAGGCATTACCTCATTACCTCAACATGTGAGGTAAATTTCTCCTTGGTTGTAAGACTTTCCTGCAGATCATCTAATAATCCCAGCGCCTCGGCGTTTTCAAGGTATAGGTCTACTGCCTCTTTCAAATTTTCCATTGCCTCAGAAATGGAGTCTCCGCAGCTGGCGACACCGAGCTCAGGGCATTTTGAAACATAACCTTTTTCTTCCTTCCAAACCACCACGGTATAATCAAATATCATATCATCTCCTTTGTTCTGTTTTAATATTCACTGCTCACTGATAACTGTTCTCAAATCATCGCCTCCACAAATTCCTTTGCGTCAAAATCCCTCAAGTCTTCAACACCTTCGCCAACTCCAATAAAGCGAATAGGTATCTTCAATTCATTCGCTATTGCCACTATTATGCCGCCTTTGGCTGTTCCGTCCAGCTTTGTAAGGGCTATGCCGGTAAGGCCGACTGCCTCGTTGAATATCCGCGCCTGAGCCAAGGCATTCTGGCCGGTGGATGCATCCAACACCAAAAGCGCCTCATGCGGGGCGCCGGGAATTTCTCTGGACACGATCCTTTTAACCTTTTTCAGCTCCTCCATCAAGTTTACCTTTGTGTGAAGCCTTCCAGCTGTATCCAAAATCACAATATCAACCTTCCTTGCGATACCGGCCCTGACGGCATCAAAGGCAACCGCAGCAGGATCTCCGCCCTGCGCCTGCTTTATTATATCGCAGTCTGTCTTATTTGCCCATACCTCCAGCTGCTCTATTGCCGCTGCCCTGAAGGTGTCGCCTGCGGCAAGGAGAACCTTATGACCTTGAGCGGTAAACCGTGCCGCCAGTTTCCCGATGGTTGTGGTTTTTCCGACACCGTTCACGCCCAGGGCCATAATGACAAATGGTTTTGCGGTAAGCTTAAGAGGCTTCTCGCAGTCTTTCAATAGAGCAAAAATGGCCTCCCGCAAATAAACTTTAAACTCCTTTGCGTTATAACCCTTCAGCTTATTTCCCATGCCTTCCGCAATCAATCCTGATGTCTTCACACCGACATCGGCAGTGATAAGGGTTTCCTCCAGCATCTCTGCCATCTCCTCTTGTGAATGTCCGGAAGAAAAGATCCCGTCTATTTTGTTCACAATATTGTTGTGGGTCTTTACAAGACCTGATTTGAGCCGCTCAAAGAAATTTTTCATGGATATTAGATAACACAGAAAGGCGACCTTTGAAAAGGAGAATTTGCATTTTTTCGGCAATTCAGGTAAAAATATACCCTATGAACCCCGTTAGACCTCATCAAAGCCAACCGGAAAGGAAATTGAAAGGCAGGTTTAACGGGGAGCACAAGGAGGTCTTACGGGGTGAAGGACGAAATGATTCTCCCTCTTCTGGAAGAGGCGGCAGAAAAACTCTCTATAAAGGTCTATTACGACGACTTAAGAAAGGGTGAAATAAACACATCCGGCGGCGCCTGCGTACTCAAGGGTGAAAAACGCATTATCATCCATAAGAAATTGCACACCGGAGAAAAGGTTGATATCTTGATGGAACTTCTGGCTGAGATGGATTTTGAGGGCATTCACCTCCCGACAGAGATAAGAGAAAAACTGGACAGGATAAGGGCTAGACAAGAACCTACGGAGGTATCCGGTGAAGGCCATTAAGAATATCATTGTGCCCCTGGACTTTTCCGACTGCTCAAAACATGCCTTTTATTATGCATTGGATATCGCACGAAAGGAAAAGGCTGAGCTCTTTTTATTGCATATCATAGACCTCGACTTGCTGGATACTATTTCCAGCCTTAAACTCTGCTCAACGGCAAAGGCCAGGAAACTCATGGAGCAAAATGCCAAAGCCGAGTTTAACAGATTGAGAAAAGAGGCGGCAAAAAAGGCTATGGTAAACGTCAGAGAAATTATAGAAGACGGCATCCCGTTTCTTAAGATATTGAATAAGGCAAGAGACTTGAGTGTTGACATGATTGTGATGGGAAGTTTTGGCGCCTCTTCGCCGGTAAGGAGGCTCTTCTTCGGCAGCACGACAGAAAAGGTCTTGAAGGGGGCGAATATTCCGATATTATGCGTTCCCCTGCCGCTGGTTATTGAGGGATAGCAAAAGGAATGGGCAAAGGAAGGATCATAACCCTTCTCACTGATTTTGGAACAGAGGACAGCTATGTCGGCGCAATGAAGGGGGTTGTTTTCTCAATCAATCCGAATGCGACAATTATTGACATATCCCATCAAATCCCTCCCCAGGATATCATGGCAGGCGCATTTGTTTTATCGCATGCAGCGCCGTTTTTCCCCCAAGACACGATTCATGTGGCCGTAGTTGATCCAGGGGTCGGAGGGGAAAGAAAACCGATACTCGTTGAAACCGAGAGGTATTTTTTTGTCGGGCCTGACAACGGCATCTTCAGCATTGCCCTCAAGGGAGAAAAAATAAAGAAACGAATCATTCTGAGCAATAAGGAATATTTCTACGACAGGGGAGAGCGGCCGTTCGCCCCTACATTCCACGGCAGAGATATATTTTCTCCTGTTGCGGCATATCTATCGCTTGGCATTGAGCCTTCTTTATTTGGGGAAAAGATAAAGGCGGTAAAAAGTTTGGATTTTAAAAAACCTTATGTAAGGATCGGAAAAATTATCGGCCAGATAATCCATATAGACAGATTTGGAAATCTCATCACCAATATAGATGAGGGGTTGCTGAAAAGAATTTTTAAGAATAAATCCTTTGAGATTAGGATTGGCAGCTGTATAATAAAAAAACTGGTTCCCTCATACACCCATGCAAAACAGGGCGAGTCCATCGGACTCATCGGCAGCAGCGGATTTCTGGAGATTGCGATGAGGGAGAAGAATGCGAGCGCGGAAATGGGGATAAAGAGAGGGGATAGGGCAGAGGTGCGGTAGAATTGAAGAATAGCGGGATACAGCCCAAAGGAAAATAAAAATTGAAACCTGCACTTTCCAAAAAAATTGAGCTCATCTGCCCCGCAGGCAACCTTCCCTCTTTAAAGGCCGCCATTGACAACGGCGCGGATGTGGTCTACACGGGCTTTAACGACGCCACCAATGCGAGAAATTTTGAGGGTCTGAATTTTACTGCGTATGAATTGCGTGAAGGCATTGACTATGCCCGCAAGAGAGGGAAAAAGGTTTTTCTTGCGGTCAACACATTTCCGCAGATGGATACCTATCATCAATGGTATACATCCGTTGACAATGCAGTTAACTTGAATGCCGACGCCATTATTCTGGCGAACCTCGGAATCTTAAAATATGCAAGGGACAAATATCCTGATGTAAATATCCATCTCAGCGTTCAGGCCAGTTCATCAAATTATGAGTCAATAAATTTTTATAAAAAACACTTTGGAATAAAAAGGGTTGTGCTGCCGAGGGTTCTGACAGTGGATGAGATGAAGGATTTAAAAAGCAAAACCGATGTGGAGCTGGAGGTCTTTGCACTGGGCGGGCTTTGCATCAATATAGAAGGAAGATGTTATCTTTCCAGTTTTGTTACAGGCGCATCCACAAATACCGAAGGCGCATGCTCGCCGTCAAGATTTGTCAGATTTATAAATGAAGACAGCAAACTAAAGATTACATTAAATAATGTTACCTTGAATGAACTTGGGCATGGTGAAACCTCGCCCTATCCCACTTGCTGCAAAGGCCGATATATCAATGAAGATAGTCAATATGTTTACGCCTTTGAAGAGCCCGAGTCTCTCAATATTCTTGAAATTATCCCAAAGATAATAGAAGCGGGATTGGATGCCTTGAAGATTGAAGGCAGGCAGAGGACAAAGGCGTATGTTGCAGGCATGACAAAAGTCTTGCGCGAGGCTGTGGATTCCTGCTATGCAAATCCTGAAAATTTCAGAGTGAAAGAGGAGTGGCTTGAAAAAACCAATGCTACATTTGAGGGAAGCAAACCGACGCCTGGGTGTTATGTGACGAAATGAGATATAATCTGCGGCCTCGTTTTTTTATACCCTCCTGTCATCTTATCCCCTTATAAGCGCTCTTGATAATTTTTGAAGGAAACAAAGGAGATGCTGCCTATGCTCACTTTTGCAGTAAGCGAAGAGAAAAACCGATGGCTCAAAGAGAAGATGGAATCCCTCAACATCCGCGAAGGGGATATTATAGAAAAATTCATCCGCTCCTCAGGCAAGGGAGGTCAGAAGGTCAACAAGACCTCGACCTGCGTCTATATAAAGCACATCCCCACAGGCATAGAAGTGAAGTGTATGGAGGAGAGGAGCCAGTCCATAAATCGCTTCCTCGCGCGGCGGGAGCTTGTGGAGCGGATTGAAAGGCTTTCCGGAAAACTAACTATTGCGGACAGCAAAAGGCTTAAGGCGAAAAAGCAGAAACAAAAACGGCAAAAGAGGGCGAAGTTGAAGCACCGCGCGACAGATATTGATTTGACTCCTGCGCCCGCTGTTCCTGCTCTTGAATTAAACGAGGGATTTTGCAGCGCCTTGCATGTCATGGAGGATACGGACAGGCATGTCTTTATCACAGGCAGGGCGGGCACGGGCAAATCAACGCTCCTGCAGCATTTCCGGCAAAACACGAAAAAGGCCATTGCCGTGCTTGCGCCCACAGGCGTTGCGGCGGTGAATGTCAGGGGCCAGACCATCCACTCCTTTTTCAATTTCAAGATTGATATAACCCCGGACAGCGTAAAGAAAATCAGGCCGCGGAATAAAACCGTTTATAAAAAATTAGACGCTGTGGTGATTGACGAAATCTCTATGGTGAGGGCGGATATCCTGGACTGCGTGGATATTTTTCTGCGCCTGCACGGACGGGAAAAGGCCGCGTCGTTCGGCGGCATCCAGATGATATTCATCGGAGACCTCTATCAACTGCCGCCGGTTGTCACCTCAAGGGACAGGGCGCTTTTCATGGATTACTACAAAAGCCCGTATTTCTTTGCCGCAAGGGTGTTCGAGAAGGGCTTTGCCATGGAATTTATTGAGTTGGAAAAGGTCTATCGCCAGAAGGATGAACATTTTCTCAAACTCCTCAATGCCATCAGAAACAACACCGCAACCGATGAGGACATGAGAGAGATAAACTCACGCCACATCCCGGAGTTCAGGGAAAAAAGCGGCGATTTCTCCATCCACCTCACCACGACAAATAATCTTGCGGAAGGCATAAACATAAAAAAACTTGCGGAGATCAAAGACAAGGAATACCGCTTTACCGGTGCGCTTGAAGGCAATTTTGAAACAAAGGATTTGCCGACCGGCATGGAAATTGTGGTGAAAACAGGCGCGCAGGTAATGCTTTTGAACAATGATTCTGCAGGGCGCTGGATAAACGGCAGCCTCGGCAAGATTATGGGTATTGAAAAAAGCGACGATGCGCCCGATACGATCATGGTTGAACTTTCCGACGGAGAGATCGCCGAGGTTGCGCCCTATACATGGGAGATGTATAAATTCTCTTACGATAAAAACAGGGGCGCGGTTGTTTCGGAGCCGGTAGGCTCATTCACCCAATATCCCTTGAAACTCGCATGGGCTGTGACAATTCACAAAAGCCAGGGCATGACCTTCGAGAGGGCGATTATTGACATCGGCAGAGGCACCTTTTCCCACGGCCAGCTCTATGTCGCCCTGAGCAGATGCACCACGCTCGAAGGGATGATCCTCAAACAGCCTGTTGCAAAAAAGAATATTCTCATGGACAGAAGGGTTGTGGAGTTCGTCACGAAATATCAATACCGGCTCGCGGAAAAAAGACAGCCCTTGCAGGAAAAGATTTCCTTTTTGGAAGACGCCATCAAGACGGGCAAACAATTAGAGATCGTGTATCTCAAGACAAAAGACGAAAAATCGAAGCGGGTCGTCACCCCGCTCTCGGTAGGCGAACTTGAATACAGCGGAAAGAAATTTCCCGGTTTAAAGGCATTCTGCTTAAACAGGGGGGAAGAGAGGGTGTTTCACATTGAGAGGATACTGGAGATGAGGGTGAAGGGGTAAGGGGGGGGTGAGATTGCAATTACTTTAACGACCCTTCACATGGCAAAGGGGCTGGAGTTCAAGGCGGTGTTTATCGCAGGTGTTGAGGACGGCCTGATTCCTTACACGCTGAATAGAGACGATTCGGATATTGAAGAGGAGAGAAGGCTCTTTTATGTCGGGATGACAAGGGCAAAGGATGAACTATTCCTCCTCCATGTAAGAAACAGGTTTTTATACGGAAAACAATTGACGCAACCGCCCTCTCCATTTTTTAGCGAAATCCCTGATGAATTTATAGAAAAGCGATTGATACCTGACAGGCCAAATACGCTCAAAAAAGAGAAACAGATGAAATTGTTTTGAGTCATTGAAGAACCCCGCCATAAATGGCGGGGATTCTCTTCGGTAAGCCCCGTAAGGCCTCTGGTCTCTTATGGGGTAAGGAATGTATTATTACATACCCCCGCACCATTTTCCATCACAAAGGCTGATAATTTTATGAGACTCCGCAATGGAAAATGGTGCGGGGATTGCGGCGAGCATTCTGTTCATCTTCTCTATAAATAAGGCAGCGCTTTTTTATTTTTCCCCTTGACAACACAATATATTGTGGTATAGTAAAGTCCAGTCCACAATATATGCCATTTAACCCTTTAAAAACAAGCGGTTATACTTACCCCGTTAGAAAGTCTTCTACTTTCTAACGGGGCTTGCTTAATTCTTATGCCATCCGGCTATACTATAATAACTGTCTAAAAGGAGGCGCTATGGGCGTGGAACAAAACATTTTTGGAGAAAGTTTCAAGACAGGGGTCTCAAAAAAGAAGGTATTTCACGGGACGCAGAAACAAAAAAGGTTAATCCCGCAATTTGCGCCTAATGCGGTAAAGGTGCTGGAAAAGAGGTATCTGAAAAAAGACCTGAAAGGCAACCCTGTGGAGACGCCGGAGGCTATGTTTTGGCGGGTAGCGGAAAATATTAGTCAGGCAGATACAATCTATGACCCCGCGGCGGATATTGAAGAAATCGCAGAAACCTTTTATGCGATGATGGCCTCTCTGGAATTTCTTCCCAATTCTCCTACCCTCATGAACGCAGGAAGGGAGCTGCAACAGCTCTCCGCCTGTTTTGTGCTTCCCGTGGAAGATTCTATGGAAAGCATATTTGAGGCTGTAAAGCATACCGCTTTGATCCACAAGAGCGGCGGAGGCACAGGGTTTTCATTTTCACGGCTTAGGCCGTCCGGCGATGTTGTCGGCTCAACCTCCGGCATATCCTCCGGTCCCATATCCTTTATGACCGTGTTTGATTCCGCCACAGAGGCAATAAAGCAGGGAGGCACCCGCCGCGGGGCAAATATGGGAATCCTGCGCGTAGACCATCCCGATATTATGAGTTTCATAACCTGCAAAGAGGATAACAACAAGCTCAACAATTTCAACATCTCTGTTGCCATAACAGAGGATTTTATGAAGGCTGTCTCGAGCGGCTCGGAATACGAACTCAAGAGCCCGAGAACGGGAAAGGCCGCTGGCAAATTAAATGCAAAAGAGGTATTTGACAAGATAGTAAACATGGCGTGGAATAACGGCGATCCCGGAATAATCTTTATTGATAGAATCAACAGGGACAACCCGACTTCGCACATAGGCGAGATAGAATCAACAAACCCGTGCGGGGAACATCCGCTTCTTCCTTATGAGTCCTGCAATCTTGGCTCAATAAATCTTGCGAAGATGGTGAAAAAG
>JACQEJ010000184.1 GCA_016200645.1 Deltaproteobacteria bacterium
AGAAAGGCCGCATCAGTCCCTCGGTGATGCAACTCCATCCGAGGTTTATTATAAAGATTGCTTCAATTTAAAAGAAAGGCAGGCTGCTTGATCCACTAAATACACATCGTTTTTTTGTCTTGACAAAGGGGTCCACTATACCTATAAGGTTCTTAAAAACGCCTCCACTACCTTCGGGTCAAACTGGGTTCCGGAGCATCGCTTCAGCTCCGCAATGATCGCATCCATCGGTTTCCCCTTTCTGTAAGGCCTGTCGGCGCCCATAGCATCTACCGTATCCGCAACCCCCAATATCCTCGCCATCAAAGGGATTGCCTCGCCTTCCAGCCCTTCAGGATAGCCTGTGCCGTCATAAGACTCGTGGTGGTGTTTTACTGCAGGGATGATATCCTTCAATTGTTTTATGGCGGACAACATCTCTCCTCCTTTCGCAGGGTGCTGTTGCATAAGTTTTAATTCTTCGTCGGTGAGTTTCCCAGGCTTGTCAAGGATTGCCTCATAAGTGCCGATTTTTCCAATATCATGGAGCAGGCCTGCAATCTCCAGGTCTTTAAGCGATTTTTCATCCAGCCCCATCTCGCCAGCGATGGCAAGGGCGTATTTGGTAACTCTGTCAGAATGCCCCCGCGTCCACTTGGATTTTGCGTCAATAGTCTCCGAGAGGGTTCTTACAGTGCCGATGAAAAGCTCCTGCAGGTCTGTTAAAAGCCTCGCATTTTCCATCGCCACGCTTACCTGGAAGGCAAGTTTCTCCAGGGTGGAAAGGTCTTCCGAGGTAAAGGCAGACGGCCTTTTGGCTCCGGCGGTCAATATGCCGACAACCTCTCCTCTGACGGTTATCGGCATCCTGATGTGGGATAAAAAACCTGCGCCCAGCAATTTCTCCTCCACTGGCAGGGGCTCGGCTATCTCCTTTAAATTAGCCACATATTCAGGCATCCCTGTTTTTAGTATTTCTGCGGCGGATGTCTGGTCAAAGACGGCAAATCCTATTTTTTTTATTGCATCGTCATTCCCTGCCCCTGCCACATATCGGAATCCGCCTTTTTCCTTATCCACAAGGACAATGGTTATCCTGTCGCACGATACCACCCTTGAGACCATCCTGCTGGCGACATCAAGAACCTCATTTGGCTCCAGGGTAGAGAGGATGCTCCTATCTATTTCGTGCATGGTCTGTATAATCTCAACCCTTCGGGCCAACTCCATTGCCCTGTCAATGGATTCTCTGTAGAGGCTTGCCTGTTCAAGGGCAACGGAGACCTGGCTTGAAATGCCGTCTATAAGCTTTCTGTCCCGTTCAGTAAATTCCATGGGTTTCTTGTATAAAGCGATGATAAAACCGAGGTGTCCCCTGTGTCCGATTAAAGGAATGGCGACAGCGGTGTTGATGTTGGGAAGCCATGGGAGAGGGTTCGGAGTCGGGGGTTCGGAGTTCGGAGATTTTTCTTTTTCTCCTGGCTCCGAAGTAATAACTCCAAACCGTTCTATCACCGGCCTCTTTCTTTCCAACGCCTCCTTGATAAATTCGGTTTTTTCATCCAATATCTCTGTCCTGAATATCGGCATAAAAACATTGTCCAGACCATGCGCATGGCTCGGCCTGAATTCCCTGGCCTCTTTATTCCACAGATACGAGAGGCACACATCGCATCCCATGATCCTGGCAGCGCACAAGACAACCTGGTTCATAAGCCTGTCTATATCCGTTGTATGGCTGGTTGCCTCGGCAATCATCAGGAGATGGCTGGTAATCCCCGTCTCCTGTTTTATCCTCTCTTCAGCCTTCTTGCGTTCGGTAATATCTTCGGAGATACCCATTACTCCTACGATATTGCCCTGCAGGTCTTTAAGGATAGAGCTGGAAAGCAGGCTGGTAAACACCTCGCCGTTTTTCCGCCTGTTCAGGATTTCCTGCACATATCTGCCGCATTCTATGGTTATCCTGTGGGCTTTCAAACCCTCTTCCGGATTGATGTAGAGCATATCTATATTCTTGCCGATCACTTCATCTGCCGCATACCCGAAGACCTCCTCGGCCGCCTTATTGAACAGGGTAATCTTCCTGTCATTATCAACAGCAACAATCATGTTTAAGGAACTGTTAATCACATTATTTGCATATTCCCGCGATGCCTTAAGCGCCTCTTCCGCTTTTTTTTGCTCCGTTATATCCTCCATAATATGGATAGAGTAGAGATACACCTTCTCCGCGCTTATCACCGGATAGACTCTGACCTTAAATACCTTATCCTGAGGAAGCGCAAGGAAAACCTCCTCATCTTCTTCCTGCAATTCCAGCGCCTTCATGCACGATTTGAACGGCCTGTCCATCCTGGGAAAGACTTCGTAATATAACCTGCCGATAATCTTATCAAACGGCATGCCCGCAGCATTCTGGTATGCCCTGTTTGCCCTGATAATCTTGAATTCCTTATCGTGCATAAAGATAGGGTCGGATATGGCATCAAAGGTGGCCTCCCACTCCCGCTTTGCCCGGACTATATTTGCCGAGGCTTCATTTAAATCCTCCAGCATGCAGGGCATGGCCCTCTGGGCATCTTCCATGGCCTGCCTCTGCTCGCCGGCCCTTTCAAGCTCTTGCCTGAGGCGATGTATCTCGGCCTTTAATTCATGTATACGGCTTTCAGGTTCGGTCATAATCTGTTCTCACAATGTCCGGCAGGAAATAACCCCTGCTCCGGATAATCAATTTCCAGAAAGGCGCTCCCCTTGAGGGCAAGATATGGAGATTGCTGCTGCTAATTATGCCTTTTTTAAAAAAATATACCCATGTCCTTAAGGACATGGTAAGAATATTTATTTTCTGCTATACTTTAACTTTTATATCTTCATGCTGCTCTGTCTCGCTAAAGTATAGCCTGCTACCCAGGTTTGTCAACCCTTGGAATGGCATATTTATGAGCAAATACAAGAGATTATTGACAAAGCGCCGACTTTTCACTATACTCATGGAGCATTTTGGAATGGCGGATATGTAATAATACATTCCTTACCGAGGAGAATCCCCGCCATTTATGGCGGGGTTCTTCAACAATTTACCATGCAGAAGGCATATTACACTATCCATGATGTAAAAGAGCGGCTGTGGCATTCCAAAGCTGTTACCGTATTGACAGGCGCAGGCATCTCGGCGGAGAGCGGCGTTCCAACCTTCAGGGGAAAGGTTGGTCTCTGGAAAAACTTTCGACCCGAGGATCTGGCAACACCGGAGGCATTTAAGAACAACCCGAAACTTGTCTGGGAATGGTATGACTCAAGGAGGCAGGCCTTATCCAGGCTGAAACCGAATGCAGGCCATATTGCCATCGCAGAGATAGAAAGGAGGGTCAAGGAATTCACGCTCATTACGCAGAATGTGGACGGCCTTCATCATCTTGCCGGAAGCAAAAATATCATAGAGCTTCACGGCAATATATGGCGTGTGCGTTGTCTTACCTGCGGCGAGGTTGATGAAAATAGGGATGCGCCCATCAAGATACTCCCCTTTTGTGAATGCGGAGGCCTTTTAAGGCCTGATGTGGTATGGTTTGGAGAGATGCTTTCGGACAGCGCACTGACAAAGGCATTTGTTGCATCTGACAATTGCGACCTTATGTTTGTCATAGGAACATCAGGCGTTGTGCATCCTGCCGCATCGCTGGCGCTCAGGGCAAAGGATGAAGGCGCCTTTGTTGTGGAGATAAACATAGACAATACGCCCCTTTCCGTAAGCGCGGATGTTACGCTGCTGGGCAAGGCAGGGGATATAATGCCGCAGTTATTATAAAAATTAGTTGCAGGTTGCAAGATACAAGTTGCAGGTTAAAACTTCAGACTTACAACTTGTAACCTGAAACTTACAACTTCTTTAAAGGAGGATACATGAAGGTCTTTAACGACACCATCAGGCTTCAGACTACGCAGAAGAGCGAGGACATAAATATCAGCGGCATGGTGGAGGCTATTGTTCAGGAAAGCGGAATATATGAAGGAACTGCCACGATATTTACAGGCCACACAACAGCCAGCGTCCATCTTAACAACGCAGACCCGGAACTGGCAAAAGACCTGCACGACTTTTTGAACGAGGCCGTGCCTAACAAACCGACTTACCGTCACAACAAAGGTGATTACGGCAGAAATGCTGATGCGCATTTTAAGTCCCTCCTCATCGGCAACAGCGTCACTATTCCGATAAACAGGGGAAGGATTGCCCTCGGCCAGTGGCAGGCAATCTATTTCTCCGAATTTGACGGCCCGAGAAACCGCCTCATTTCGGTAAAAATTATGGGGATACCGGCGAAACACAGTTAAAATAGGCTATTGGCAATAGGCAAGGGGCAATAGGCAATAGGAAAAAAGCAGGCTATAGGCTATAGGCAATAGGTAAAAACCCATAGCCCATAAGCCCATTGCCTGTATTTATCGCCCATCGCCTATACCCTGAATTACAATGCGTATAATAGGAGGAACAGCCAAAGGCAGAAAACTCGCTTCCTTCAGGGGGTTGTCCATACGGCCTACAACAGACAAGGTGAGAGAGGCGATATTTAATATCTTGCCGCAGTCGTTTCCATTCAAAAACGTATTAGACCTCTTTGCAGGAACAGGGGCTATGGGTGTAGAGGCCCTAAGCAGGGGCGCGGAGAAAGCGACACTGGTAGACAGCGATCCGAGGGCTATCAGGGTTATAAAAAAAAATCTGGAGCTGTGCAGATTCACAGAACAGGCGGTTATTATGAATATGGATGTAGAATCCGCCTTGCATATCTTGAGTAAAAAGAAGAAGCGATTTGACCTCATATTGATAGACCCGCCCTATGAGGCGTCAATGACAGGCAGCGCCTTGAAGTCCATAGATGAACAAGGACTTCTGAGTCCCGACGGCATTATCGTTTCTGAATCCTCCAAGCGCATGATATGGGATGGAGCGCTTAAAGGCATTGAGCTTACAGACAGAAGGAGATACGGAGATACGGTAGTGTCGTTTTACAAGAACAGGGAGGAGTTAAGGTGAACAGATGAAAAGGCAAAAAGGTGAAAAGGTTTTAAACCTCTTAACCTTTTAGCCTCTTAACCTTAACCCGTATTTAATTATGAAAAACCACATCGCAGTTTATCCGGGCACCTTTGATCCGATAACCAACGGCCATCTTGACATTATAGAAAGGAGCCTGAAGCTCTTTGACCGGCTGATCATTGCCATTGCGGAGAACCCGGTCAAAAAGCCGCTCTTTACCGTTGATGAGCGGATGCGAATGGTCAAGGAATCGGTCAAGAAATATAAAAATGTAACGGTGGAAAGTTTCGACTGCCTGCTCATAGATTATCTGCACAAGAGAAAGGCGCATATCATAGTGCGTGGCCTGCGGGTCATCTCTGATTTTGAATATGAATTTCAAATGGCTCTTACCAACCGTAAACTCGCGCCGGACATCGAAACCGTATTTATGATGACCGCCGAGGGCTACGCATATTTAAGCTCGCGTTTCATCAAAGAGATCGCCCGCCTCGGCGGAAGGTTCGACTGCTTTGTCCCGCCAAATGTGGCGAAGATGCTGAAGGAGAAATTTTAGGTTACGGAGAGAAAATGCTGTTCCGAATGATACATTATACGGATGCAGTAATAATAGTTTTTAATGCGGTAGGTTTGTAGACAAAAAAAGGGGAGGCAGATCATGCATGGAATGAAAGAAATAATACAAGAGGCGGCATCCCTGCCGGTTGAGGAAAGGGCTATGGTTATAGATTCATTGCTTCAAACGCTTAATCCGCAGGACATGGGAATAGAGAGAGAATGGGTTAAAGCCGCCAAACGCAGGCTTGCCGAATTGCGATCCGGCCGCGTAAAGGCCATTCCCGGAGATGAGGTTTTTGCAAAGATACGGGAGCGGTTCGGGAAATGACTCTACATAGAACAGTTTTTGAAGAAAAAAGTTGATGTGCTGGAAAAAGGCGGAATACGACCGGAATTAAAAGAACGGATATTGAAAGAGACAATCTATATATGAATTACTGGACACAGTTAAGCATTGAATACGCAAACCAAAGAAGTTACTTGGATGACCTTTTTCAAGTATATCCTACCATTCCCGAAGGAATACGCGACATAGACAACAACCTGTGGGGAAACATTAAAAAGGCGTTTGAGCAAAGAAATAATATTGAGCTTTTAGAAAATCTTTTAAAGCTTGAATTGTTCCCGATTAAAGATTCTTATGTTGCATACTTGAAGCGCGACAAATCCGCTCTCGAAAGAAATCCTGCAACCGTAGCCCGTCTTTGCGGAA
>JACQEJ010000177.1 GCA_016200645.1 Deltaproteobacteria bacterium
CGCCGCCATTGAGGAGGCAAATGGGGTCAGAAGGGGCAAATGGGGTCAAACATTCATTATTCATTTATCAACAAAATGCCCCTTCAAATTCTATGCTTAATTGCCTTGCCATTTGTTATTCAATACACCATATCTATTAAATGAAGTTTGAAGGTTTGACCCCATTTCCTTTTCGCATTCCTTGTATGACCCCATTCCTTGTAGACCCCATTCCCTTTAGAAGAAAAAGAAGGCAAGCACCATTCCCCGTCATAGAGAGATTGAGGACGAGGAGGAGTACCTTGCCGCAAAAATATGAATATGAATATGTAAAGACCTTGAAATACCGAAGCCATAACAAGTCGCTCAAGAGGATGCGGTCTAACGACCGCACTTCTTATCTTGGTCGTTCTCCCTTCGCTTCGCTCAGGGAGAATGCGGAGTTAAGCCGAGAACTCCGCATTCATTTGAGCTTTAAATTAATTCAGCTTTACCGCTTCATCAATAAGCATCACCGGAATGCCGTCCTTTATGGGATACATCAGCTTGCATGCATCGCAAATAAGCCCGTCCCCTTTTTCTGTTAATCGTATATCGCCCTTGCATTTCGGACAGACAAGGATATCTAATAATTCTTTATCTATTGTCATACACACCTCCCGTAATGTTAGCGTCAAAGTGTCAGAGTCAGTTGACAGATTAAAGTTGACAGATTTAAGTTAACTTTCAACCTTCAACTTTCAACTTACAACTTTTTTCACCCCTCCAAGCCGTATATATTCAACACCGCCAACCAATCCGAACAAAACCATTACCGCAAAACCGGCAAGAGAAATACTCAGGGCCTGGGCGTCCGTAGCGCCAACCTTGGTAAACAGATATACAAATGCGCCTTCCCTCAAACCGAGTCCGGACAGGGAGATCGGGAGCATGGAGATAGATATGGCAATAGGCACAAAGAGGAAAAAATACCCCATAGATACGGTCATGCCAAAGCCCCTGGATATCAAATAGAATACGGTAATGCTTACAAATTGCACGACAAACGATATTCCCAATGCCTTTAAAAGAATAAAGGGTTTGCTTTTATACAACATGACAGCATGATACAGCGATTCAATCTTTTCATTGATGCCGAAGAATCGTATCCTGCGGATTATCACGAGCGCCCAGTTATGCAAATCTCTGTTCCATAAAATAAGGCTGGAGAAAAGGAATAAAGAAGTCAATGCTATGATGATAAGAGGGACATATGTCTCTTGCACATACCTGTAGCCAAAGGCAAGGGAAACAAATGCAATGGCAACCAACGCAAAGAAGCCGGTGAATCTGTCAAGGAAAACCGAGGCGAGGGAGTTTCCGCCCTTTCCGGAAAATTTATAGAGGTAATAGCTCTTCACCACATCGCCGCCTATCGCCGTCGGAAGGAAGATATTAAAAAAACCCCCGATATAATAGAGGGAAACCAGCCTTAAAAACGGCATGTCAATCCCTGCATGGGGAAGAAATAAAGACCAGCGGTATGCAGATATAATCAAGTCGGCCGCATATAAAAGCAGCACTACGAGCAGCATCAGAGGATCCATATATCGCATAGTACCCCACACATTCCTCATATCCACCTTCGTGAAAAGAAAGACGAGGATAGAGATACTAACCAGCATCTTCAAAATGAAAAAGAGAGATTTTTTCATGTCGCTTCCTTATCGCGCTCAAAATTGCGCTGCCGATATTTCTTAACCCAGGAAACCACGAGAGGGGTAAGCCTTTTATCTGTCTCTATAATAAGGATTGCGCCCATACTCCCGACCAATGCGCCGCCCATTACATCCAGCGGATAGTGAACGCCTACATAAATTCTTGAGTAGGCAACCAGAACCGCCATGGAGAAAAAGACGATTGCATATCTCCGGTAAATATATGAGAGATACACGGCTGAGGCAAATACATTGGTGGCATGGCCTGAAGGAAATGAAAAGGATTTGGTGCAGCCGACCAGAATGCGAACATCCGTGAGCGCATTGCACGGCCGAACCCTGTGAATGAGATGCTTGAGGGTGTCTGCTATCAAATCGCTCGTCAAAACTGCCACCACAACGAGTATCAGCATCTTCCGTTCTTTCCACTTACCGGCGATAAAGATTATAACCCATGCAAATATGATTACACCTATAAAGTTTGCCTTTGTAGTGATAAATGGCATGAAGAAATCTAAAAAAGAAGTTGTCAGCCGCGTATTCAGGAGAGAGAATATACCCCTGTCAAGTTGCGCCAGGTAATCCATGCACAGCCTCCTTTGCTTTTTGCAGTTTTTGCTCAACAGCCTTGAGCACATCCTCTACTTCTATTTTCTCCATGCATATCGTATCCTCACAAACTCTGGAAAAACAAGGACTGCATGGCAATTCCTTTCTGATCACCGTATGTATTTCACCGTAAGGCCCTGTCCTCCACGGCGCCGTTGGCCCGAACAAGGCGACAACCGGAACATTCACGGCGGCAGCGATGTGCATGGGCCCTGAATCAACAGTAATAACCGCAGCGGAGAGGCGCATAAGATAGGCCAGCTCCTTGAGCGTTGTCTTCCCGGTCAAATCTATAACCCTGTTGTTCGTTAAGGAAGCAATATCCTTATTTTGTTCGTTATAAGACGCGCCGACCATAACTACCTTGCAAGAAAATCTATCCATGAGTCCATTGCAGAAATCCGCAAATTTTTTAATCTCCCACAGCTTTGTCTCCCACCTGGCCGCGGGATTGATTACTACAAACGGCATCCCCTCCCAGATGTCGTTCGCCTTGAGAAATCCAGCCACTTTTTTCTTTTCGTTTTCTGATATGGGAATAGGGAAATCAACCTTGTCGCCCTTGCCCCCCAGATATCTTGCCAGAACAAGATACCGGTCAACTGCATGGGTATCAGGATTATAGGCAGGGAGCCTCTCGTTTAAAAAAATCCAGCTCAGTTCCCTGGATTTATCAAAGCCTACCCGCCTCTTCCCCCCGGATAACAATACCCATATCCCGCTTTTTACAAGCCCCTGAAAATCGAGAACAATATCATAACTCCGCGCCCTGAGCTTTTTAGCGATGCGGTATGTCCTTTTAAAATCCCTCAACCATCCCCTCTTTTTAATTACAAACACCTCATTCAACAAAGGGTGGCCTATCAGGATATTGCCCGGTTCTTCTTCCACAAGCCAGTCTATCTTTGCGTATGGATAGGCGCTCTTCAACGCATATAGCGCCGGAAGCGTATGCACAACATCGCCTATAGAGGAAAGTTTTATGATAAGGATTTTCATAGTAAGACAGTTTAACTACAGCCTACAAGTCTACAAGGAGAAGATTTTTACTTGTAGGCTCGTAGACTAATCACTTGTAGTCTGTTTTATTATCCACTCGACCGCATCCTTTAAATCATGGGCAATATAGTGCGGCTTATGGATAAGTCTTTTTTGCTCATCTTTGCCCATACCGGTAAGAACAAGTATGCCCTTGCCGCCGATGCCTCGCGCAATTTCAATATCCGAAACCTTATCGCCGATAACATAGGACTTTTTTAAATCTATAGGAAAATCCCTTTTCGCCCTCTCAATAAGCCCTGTCTTTGGCTTCCTGCATTCGCAATTATCGTCAGGGTGATGCGGGCAGTAGTATATGCCGTCAAGGTGAGCGCCGTCTTTTTTGAGAATCTCCTCGAGTCTTTTATTTACCGCATCTGCGGCATCTTCGGTGAAATATCCCCTTCCCACGCCTGACTGATTGGTTATGACGATTACCTTGAATCCCTTTGCATTGAGTCTTTTAACTGCCGAGGCAGCGCCGTCAATAATGATCAAACTCTCAGGGGAATCAATATAACCCGTATCTTCATTTATCGTTCCATCCCTGTCAAGAAAAACAGCAGGCCGGCTGTGAGCCGCCACTAAATTTTTTTGTTTTTTTGTCAAAAATTCTCCACCCCTTGTTTATTTTCTTCTAAAAGATGAGCGGCTGCGCTATAGACATCATCCACGCTTATCATCTTCATACACTCATAATGCCCGTATTTGCACTCCCTTTCAAGGCAGGGACTGCACGCAATATCTTTCTTCACTACCCTTACCCTGTCCCCGAGAGGCCCTGTCAGTTTCGGGTCTGTAGAACCGAACACGGCAACTGTTGGAACGCCCAGTGATGCAGCAAGGTGCATCGGACCGCTGTCATTGGTTATAAACAAGCTGCACCTGCTTAAAAGGGCAATACTCGTTCGCAAATCAATCTCTCCTGCAAGATTCAGGCCATTTAAACCATCTAAAACATTATTGCATATCTCCCGGTCATCTTTTCCGCCAAACAAAAACAATTTCGCGCCATAGTCATCGGCCAATCTTCCGGCTGCCTCTTTAAATCTATCAGCCATCCACCTCTTTGCAGGCCCGTAACTTGCTCCGGGGGCCATGCCTACAACAACCCCATCACCCATGCCGTTTTTAGTGAGAAAATCATCAGCCCGGCTCTTTTCCTCTTCTGTCAAATATATCTTCGGCTGACGGCTGACATCTGACGACTGACGGTTTTTACTCAAACTCGCCGCTATCTTTAAATAATAAAAAACCTGATGGGTCTTTTTTATATTTTGTTCAACTCTTATCGGATGGGTAAGAAGAAATCCCCTAAAATCCCTTGCGTAACCTGTTCTGACCGGTATCCCTGCCATAAATGCAACCAGAGCAGCCTCAAAGGCATTTTGGAAAAGCACAGCCATATCAAAGCCGCGCCGCTTAATATCTTGAATCAGTTTTAACCTTCCAGATATGCCTCTATGCATTCCTCCCTTATCATACTCAATAATCCTTTTAATCGACGGGTTATTTAAAAAAACCGGACTAACCCACGGTCTCGCAAGCGCCGTTATTTCAGCCTGCGGATAAGCCGCTTTGAGCGCCTCTATGGCAGGCAGACAAAGCGCCGCATCGCCAATCCAGTTCGGCGCCCGGATAAGGATATTTTTTATAACTGTTATGTCGGGTTGAAGCATAACTAATATATGTCTGTGTAAAAACCTTTAAGTTTATAAAGTTTATCAAAAACGGAGGAGAAAGTCATTAAGGAAGTGATAAAAGTAAGCATCCAAAATTGACGCATTGAAAGTTGACAGTTGACAGTTGACAGTTGAAAGTTGTAAGTTAACTGTCAACTGTTATTTGCAGCGCTTCTTTCCCCGACCCCAGCGCCTTCGTATTTTGCATTGCAAGGCAGATTTCCAGAGGCTTTGTTGCAGCACGTTCATTGGGGTCTTGGCTCAGGAAAATTTTGAGCCACACTGCCGTGCTATCTGCGCTGTGAAAATGGTTTTGTCCTGAAAAATTTTAATATGAGCCTTCAAATATTAGGCCGAAATTTTTGATGCTTCCTTAAGGAAGTAATAAAACAGCGGAGTTTCATAAAATTATCAGCCTTTGTGATGGAAAATGGTGCGGGGTTATATTGCATGAAAATATAAAAAAGTATACAATGAACACCG
>JACQEJ010000005.1 GCA_016200645.1 Deltaproteobacteria bacterium
CTTTGGCGCCTTTGTCCTCGGTGTCCCGCTCTTTGCTGTGATTATAGAGATTGTAGGATGGAGGAGCAAGGATAAGAGGTTTGACAAGCTTGCCTATGAGTTTACAAGCCTTTTATCTGTTGCATACGCAACAACTGCAGCGCTTGGAGGCCTCTTTGCCTTTGCCCTTTTTACCCTTTATCCGACCTTTATGGGCTATATGGCAGGCATATTCAAGGATGTGATGTTTATCTATGCCATGCTCTTCTTTGGCGAGACATTCTGCCTTTATCTTTATTACTACGGCTGGGACTGGCTGAATGAAGGGTCAAGGGTCAAGGGTCAGGGGTCAGGGGTCAGTGAACAGTGGTCTATAGTCAGCAAAATAACAAAGATTGCAGGCGGCATCATCATCTTTATCGGCATTTTGTTTCTTCTTGGCTTTGGCGGGCCTCACATGAGAGGAGATACAAGGGCATTTATAGCCTTGTTGCTCATCATTCCTGTTGGCGCAGGGTTGTTTATCCTTAAAGACAGAAAATCCCTTCATATATTTATAGGCATACTTTTAAATGTATTCGGCATTGCCATAATGTTTACAGCAAATAGCTGGGCAGGATTTATGATGGCGCCGACAGGCGTTACAGAGAGGGGTGATTTTATAGGCACTGCCTGGACTGCCTTTGACAATCACTTAGCTACTCCCCTGGCCATGCACAGGATGCTCGGCAACCTTGCCTTTGGAGGCCTTGTAGCAGGCGCATACGCAGCAGTAAAATTTATAGGCTCAAAAACAGACGAGGAAAAGGCGCACTATGACTGGATGGGCTATATAAGCAACTTTATAGCCATAGCAGGGCTTATACCAATCCCCTTTGCAGGCTACTATCTTGGCAGAGAGGTCTACTCTACCAGCGCAGTTATGGGCAACAACATGATGGGCGGAGACTTCTCCTGGACATTTATAATTCAGGCAATGCTCGTAGGCTCTCTATTCTTAATAAGCAACTACTATCTCTGGAGCGGCATGACAAGGATACCCGGCGCAGAGCGCTACTACGGCTATATAAAATTCATGCTTGCGCTTATTGTTATATCCTTTGCCATCTGGCTTACACCGCATAACCTGCCATTAACAGGAGAAGAAGTAGGAAAAATGGGAGGAAGCCAATATCACCCGACACTAAAATTCTTTGGGCTTATGCCTGCAAAGAATGCAGTAGTAAATCTCATAATCCTCTCCACATTCTTCAGCTTTCTACTATACAGGAGAGGCAACAAAGGAGACAGGATACCCATATCAAAACAGGGGAAAGCCCCTTTAATAGCCATTTCCATAGCAGGACTTGTTGCAATCATAATAATAGGCCAATACGCAGTCTTTCTTTTAAGCGCAGACCCAAAGATACTTGACCTGCCTTTAGACAGGGCAGTCTACTTCAGGACAGTCGGATGGCTTTTGATATTTCAGTGTATGGCAGTGATAGCAGCAGTGATATTGGCGATAAAGGACAAAGGCATTATTGCTCAGGGTTTATATCTCGGCACAACGGCCCTTAGCGTAACCCTGTTCCTCGGCGTTTACGGCTTTATTGTAATGGAGAAGGCAAGCCCATTTTTAAGGAATGTAGCCGTGAGCCAGTTTCTACAGCTTCTTTCCTGCCTTATACTTGTAACAACAATAGATGTCTTTCTATTTAAAGGCGCAAAGGAGATAGGACCGTTAAAATGGGGCAAGATGACTGTAAGGAGCCAGTATGCGCTTCTGCTTCTTACTATTATAATTACACTAACCATGGGGCTTATGGGCTTTATCCGTTCAGGGTTGCGGAGCGACTGGCACATCTTTGGCGTAATGAGAGACACATCAGAATGGGCATACACGCCGAGCAACTACACAATGACACAGATGGTGAGTTTAACTGTAGTAGTATTCCTTGTTGCTGTTGCCTTTATGTTCTGGCTTGGAGGGATAGCAAAGAAGAAAGGCTAAAGGCGAAGGGCTAAAGGCTAAAGGAAAAACGCTTTTCTTTTTTAAACCTTTCGCCATTAGCCTTTTGCCCTTAGCCTATTATTTATGGAGGTTATAGATGGGAAAGGTAGTTCTGAAGGTATTTGCTTTTTTATTGATACTAATTGCGCTCTTCATGTGGGTTGGGAATGCCATAACAAAGATGACAGGCGGAGAAAAGATCGCGAGTAGCGCAGTAACAATCAGCCCTGAAGGCGGAGAGACAATCTTCTGGGGAAAGGGCAGATGCTTTACATGCCACAGTATTGGGGACAAGGGGAGCGCTGCCAGATGCCCGAACCTTGGCGCATGGGGAGACAAGTTTCCCCTTCCTATCGGCCAAAGGGCAGTAGAGCGGGCAAAAGAAAGGACAAAGCAGACAGGGCTTAATTACACTACAACTGACTACCTTGTAGAATGCCTTGCATCTCCAGGCGCATATATAGTAGAAGGCTTTAAAAACGAAATGGCAATTGTCTATGCACCGCCCATCTCATTAAGCATGAATGAGATAAAGGCAGTAATATCCTATCTCCAGAGCCAGGGCGGGGAGGTAAATATAGAAGCGATTAACACCCCTACAGAAGTGAGCAAGAAGCTCTGGGACAAGATAGCAGCAGCAAGCGCAGCAGGAGGGGGAGACCCCGGACATGGCGAGGAGGTCTTTAAAATGGCCTGCATAAGCTGCCATATACTAAAGGGTGAAGGCGGCAAGGTTGGCCCTGACCTTTCAAACATAGGGACAAAGAGCATTAAGTATCTATCA
>JACQEJ010000178.1 GCA_016200645.1 Deltaproteobacteria bacterium
CCATTGAAATCCACAAAAATCTTCAGGAGCGGCGAAAAACAGATATCGGTTTTTATAACCTTCCGTATGACGAAAAACTGCTTAAAGATGTTTTATCGCTCTCAAAAGAATTGGCCGGCGGTTTTGACACCCTTGTTGTGCTCGGCATAGGCGGCTCGTCGCTGGGGGCAAGGGCGATATTCAATGCCCTGCGCCATCCGTATCATAACATTTTGCCGAGGGAAAAGAGGAAAGGTCTCAAAATCTTCTTTTGTGACAACATAGACCCGGACAGCTTCAAATCTCTTCTGGATACCGTCAATCTCAAAAAAGCCATATTTAATGTCATTACAAAGTCAGGCGAGACAGCAGAGACAGTGGCGCAGTTCATGGTTATAAACAGCCTGCTTCAAAAAAAGCTCGGCAAAAAATACAGAGGGCATATTGTTATAACCACTGACCCGTCAAAGGGCGGCTTGAGAAAAATCGCAAATCAAGAGGGCTTTAGAACCCTTCCTGTTCCTCAGAATGTCGGCGGCAGGTATTCTGTTTTTTCGGCAGTCGGCCTTTTCCCATCCGCAATGGCAGACGTGGATATAAAAAAACTCCTTGCAGGCGCAAGAGACATGGATGGGATATGCAGCGCAGGAGATATATGGAAAAATCCTGCGTATATGTCGGCATCCCTGCAATATCTTGCGTATCAGAAGGGCAAAAATATCTCAGTAATTATGCCTTATTCCAATGCGCTCAAAGATTTTGCCGAGTGGTATATCCAGTTGTGGGCAGAGAGCCTGGGCAAGAAGATGAGCGGACCAACGGCTATCAAAGCAATCGGCACGACAGACCAGCACAGCCAGCTTCAGCTTTACATGGAAGGGCCTTATGACAAGATTATCACCTTCATAGAGGTTAAGAGGCGCAAAGACAAGATGCCTATACCGAAGATGTTTAAGGGAATTGAAGATATTGGTTATCTCGGCGGCCATACAATGGAGGGATTATTCAAGGCTGAAGAATTGGCAACCCGGCTCGCCCTGACAAAAAACCGGAGGATGAACTATACGATTGCCATTCCTGAAATAAACCCGTTTACAATAGGCCAGATTCTCTTGTTCTTTGAAGTCCAGACCGCATTTGCCGGCGGCTTGTTTGAAGTAAATCCATTTGACCAGCCCGGTGTGGAAGAGGGAAAAAGACTTGCTTACGGGATTATGGGCAAGAAAGGGTATGAGGATAAGAAAGCAGAGGTTCAAAACCGACCGCAGGGCAATGCGAGGTATGTCATATAATAATACTCTAATCTCTATAACAGATGCCTTTAGTGCCCAATGCCTAAATTTCATGCACCTCTGCCGAATATACAATCACAAAAAATAGAGGCTATAGGCAATGGGTAAGAGGCTATAGGTAAAAATCCTATAGCCCATCGCCTATTGCCTATAGCCTGCTTTTTTGGCACTATAATTGCTATTATAAAATTACATGCAGCATTACATGCCAAAGAGAAAAATAATCATCATAGATGATAATACTGACCAACGGTTTGTGTTAAAGGGGTTTTTGACCGACATCGGCTGCGAGGTGATTGGCGAGGGGAAGAGCGGTCTTGAGGCGCTGGAGCTTATGCAAAAACTCTCTCCGGATGTAATCCTCATGGATATTAAGATGCCGGGCATGGACGGCATTGAGGCTGTGACCGCTATAAATCAATTGAAACCTGTCCCTATCATAGCCTTTACCGGCAGGCAGGATGCGGAAACCATCAAGCGGGTTGTGGATGCAGGGGTTATGGCATATCTGGTAAAACCGGTAAGAGAAGAAGAGCTCCTGCCCACCATCGAGCTCGCCATATCAAGATTCAATGAATTCCAGGCCTTAAGCAGGGAAAATCTGGATTTAAAGGAAACCATAGCGGCGCGAAAGATAATAGAGAGGGCAAAGGGGCTTTTGATGGAAAAGGAAGGGCTGTCAGAGCGAGAGGCGTTTTCCCGCATTCAAAAATTGAGCATGGACAGGAGAAGGACCATGAAAGAGATTGCGGAGATACTCATTACAGCGCTGGAAGGGAAATAGCTATTAGCTCTTGGCTCATAGTTCATAGTAACTACAATAACTGTTTAGTTTTTACTATCAGCTATCAGCCATGAGCTATGAGCTAACAATGAGGAGACAACGATGTCGCGAGTTCTTGTGCTTCAGCATGTAGAAAGCGAGGGGTTGGGAATCATAGCAAAATCCCTCAGGCAAAAAAGGGTTGCGGCGGATTTTATAAAGATCTTCAGGGACGAAAGGATACCGAGGCGCATCAATGGTTACGACGGTCTTATTGTCCTCGGCGGGCCAATGGGCGTATATGAAGAAGATATTCATCCATTTATAAAGCATGAGATAGCGCTGATAAAAAATGCCTTGAAAAATGATATGCCGATACTCGGCATCTGCCTCGGCGCCCAGCTTCTTGCAAAGGCCGCAGGCGCAGATGTTTATAAGGGGAAGAAAAAAGAGATCGGCTGGTATACGGTAACATTAACCGATGAAGGGAAAAGGGATACACTCTTTATCGGGCTGCCCGATGAATTTGCCGTATTTCAATGGCATGGAGACACATTTGATTTGGGGACAGATTTAAAATCTGTCCCCAGTAAATGCCTTGCATCTTCAGAACTCTTCCCTCATCAGATAATCAGGGTCGGCAAAAAGGCCTATGGACTGCAGTTTCACATTGAAGTGACCGGAGAGATGATAAAGCAATGGATAGATGTGAATGACAAGGAGCTTGCCGGGGTTAAATCGTATATCAATCCCGAAGAGATTTTGGAAATTACACCGGATTGCATCAAAACAATCCATAGATACGGCACAGCGGTCTTTAACAGATTTTTTGGGTTGATTGCCTAATCGCTGAATAGATAGGCATTGATGGTTAAAACTTGGGCAGATTTTAAAGGGCTTGTAGTTGTCCAATTTATTGAGCGAATTAAAAATGCCGATGAATCGGCAAACTACAAGGCTTTAGCCTTGAAAATATCGGGTTAAAGAATTTGGCATAAGAGTTGCAAATGTTAAAACTTAAGGATACAAAGATGTGTCCTTGTGATTTTAGAATAAGGCAAAGGCGCCTTTCCCCTGAAAAAGGGATGGTGCCTTTATTTTTTAAAAAACACACAAGGAGGAGCAGGAAAATGAAAAAAGTAACAGCAGCGCTGGCAATTGCAACAGCAATTCTATTTGCAGGAGGATGGAATACGGCAATGGCAACGCCGTCCACCACTTACTGGACGCCTGGAACATCAGACATCCAGCCATACGGGGTATGGCATCTCGGTATAGACAATTATTTTACAATAACGACAAAGGCAGGGGAGACTGGCAGCCTTCCGACAGATGTGGGGATTACGGTCGGCGTGCTTCCGTATGAAAAGATTCAACTGGAGGTCGGCATAGACTTGCTTGAACCAACTACCGAGCCGTCAGAGCCTGTGTATTTTAATGCAAAACTCGGAACCCCGGAAAATGCCCTTTTTGAAGGCTCGCCTGCCTTAAATATCGGGGTATTCAATGTCGGAACCAAGAGGGACGGCGCCGGGAGGACAGACCAGGACATTATGCACGTGATGATCGGGAAGACGCTTCCCATGAACCTGGGCCGTCTCCATGTGGGCGGATATACAGGGAATGACAAGATCCTCGTAGATAAGGACGGCAAGAAGGATAACTCGGGAGTTATGATCGGCTATGACAAGGGCTTTCTGCCGGCCAAGGATGACAAAGGTGAATACAATAAATGGATATTTGCCGCTGACTATGCCAGCGGGAAAAACACCATAGGCGGCGGCGGGTTCGGCATGTATTACTTCTTCACAAGGGATATAAGCCTGCTTACCGGACCTGTCTGGTTTAATGAACCTGCGGTGGTAGCAGGCAATGGCAATATCAAATGGGTCTGGACAACACAACTGGATATAAATTTCTAAAGACAGGCAAGAGGCGATAGGCAATAGGCAATATGGAATAGGAAAACCCATAGCCCATTGCCTATAGCCCATAGCCTATATTGATTAAGGAGGTGAAGCAGATGAAAAAGATTGAGGCAATCATAAAGCCCTTTAAACTTGATGAGGTTAAAAAGGCCTTAAATGATATACACATTGAGGGTATGACCGTAACAGAGGTGAAGGGTTTTGGAAGACAGAAAGGACACACAGAGCTTTACCGGGGAGCTGAATATGCGGTTGACTTTCTTCCGAAGATAAAGATAGAGGTTGTTACAACAGAGGAGACGGCGGCAAAGGTTGTGGACGCTATACAGAATACCGCAAAGACAGGGAAGATTGGCGATGGCAAGATATTTGTATCAGCAATAGAAGAGACCGTAAGGATAAGGACGGGAGAAAGAGGGAAGGAAGCGTTATAAATACAGTTCATGGCTCATTGCTCATAGTTCATAGCAAAAACTAACAGCTATCAGCTATGAGCTATCAACTATGAGCTAAAAACAAGGAGGGACAACGATGTTCAGAAAAATCTTAGTAGCAATAATATTCTTATCGTATCTCGTTATGCCGATAGCGGTTATGGCAGAAGAGGCTCAAGCTCCTGCTGGTCAGCCTGCGGCAGCAGCAGCGCCTGCGCCTGCGGCGGCCCCGGCTCCGCCGCCGAAGATTGACTCGGGCGACACCGCGTGGGTGCTTACCTCAACCGCGCTCGTGCTCCTCATGACGGCGCCGGGCCTTGCGCTTTTCTACGGCGGCATGGTGAGGAAAAAGAATGTGCTCGGGACGATTATGCAAAGCTTCATCATCCTCTGCGTCATCAGCGTGCAATGGGTATTATGGGGATATTCCCTTGCATTCGGGCCCGACAAAGGCGGCATCATCGGCGGCCTTGAATGGCTGGGTCTAAACGGCGTGGGGCTTGATCCCAATCCCGATTATGCGGCGACAATTCCGCATCAGGTATTCATGGCATTCCAGATGATGTTCGCGGTAATTACACCGGCGCTCATCACCGGCGCATTCGCCGAGAGGATGAAATTCTCCACATTCCTTGTCTTTACCGTTCTCTGGGCGACTTTTGTGTATGACCCGATTGCCCATTGGGTGTGGGGCCTTTCCGGAGGCAAAGGCTGGTTGAATAACCTCGGCGCATTGGACTTTGCAGGCGGCACGGTTGTTCACATATCATCCGGCGTATCCGCCCTTGCAGCGGCCATTGTTCTGGGAAGGCGCAAAGGATATATGACCGACATTATGGCGCCGCATAATCTCCCCATGACCGTTCTCGGCGCAGCGCTCCTCTGGTTCGGATGGTTCGGCTTCAATGCAGGAAGCGCATTGACAGCAGGCGCATTGGCAACATCCGCCTTTGTTGTGACAAATACGGCAACAGCAGCGGCAGCGCTCGCATGGATGTTTGCAGAGTGGATACAGAGGGGAAAACCAACGGTGCTGGGCGCAGCGTCAGGCGCGGTTGCAGGGCTTGTGGCCATTACGCCTGCATCAGGATTTGTCGGACCCATGGCATCCATTGTCATAGGCGTGGGAGCGGGCGTGATATGCTACATGGCTGCAAGCCTCCTAAAGCCCCTTCTTGGCTATGACGATTCCCTTGACGCATTCGGCGTTCACGGCATCGGCGGAACCTGGGGCGCAATAGCAACAGGTCTTTTTGCCACAACCGCAATAAACCCGGCAGGGGCAAACGGCCTTTTCTTCGGCAATCCAGGACAGGTGGGAAAACAGTTTATAGCGGTTCTGGCAAGCTGGGTATGGGCGTTTGTGATTACCTTTATCCTGCTCAAGGTTCTTGACTGGACAATGGGTCTTAGGGTTTCGCAGGACGAAGAGGTGGAAGGTCTTGACCTGACACAGCATGGAGAGAGCGGGTACAGTTCATAAAAACAGCCTACCAGTCTAATAGTCTACAAGCCTAAAAGTTTAAAACTTGTAGACTAACGACCTGTAGACTTTTAGGCTGTATTTTAAGATACATCGCAGTATCTTTATATAATAGGCAAAGGCGCCTTGGGTTTACAAAAACTCAAGGCGCCTTTTTATTTTTGGAGGAGGGTAATCTCATGAATACAAAAAAGAGGCTTGTCGTTATAGGCAACGGCATGGCCGGGGTCGCCTGCGTTGAGGAGATAGTCAGGCTTGACCCGCATAGATACGAGATAACCATCTTCGGAAAAGAGAGGCATCCGAATTATAACAGGGTCTTGCTCTCACATGTTCTTGCAGGCGAGATGGGTCTCAAGGATATAACCCTGCATCCCTTTGACTGGTATAAGGAGAAGGATATACACCTCAATACGGCATGCAAGGTAGTGGAATTAAACAGGGGGAGACGTGTTGTTATCACAGAGGATGGTCGGGAGACGCCATACGATAGGCTCATCCTTGCAACAGGTTCCATCCCTATCATGCCGCCCATACATGGCATTGATAAGGAGGGTGTCCTTGCCTTCAGGAACATAGAGGATTGCGAAAGGATACAGGAGGCATCCGGCAGGCTTAAGAGAGCTGTGGTCATTGGCGGCGGCCTCCTGGGGCTTGAGGCAGCGTACGGGATGTCAAGGCTCGGCATGGATGTGACAGTGCTCCATCTTATGGATAGGCTTATGGAGCGGCAGATAGATGAGGCCTCATCAAACATTTTGAAGGAAGATTTAGAGAGCCGCGGCATAAAGATACTCCTTAATAAGGAGACAGCGGAGATACTGGGTGATGAGAAAGTCAGCGGCATACGATTTAAAGACGGCGGGACACTCGGCTGCGACATCGTTGTGGTGGCAATCGGCATTCGGCCTAATAAAGAGCTTGCAGCATCTTCCGGCCTCTACTGCGAAAAGGGGATTGTGGTGAGCGATACCTTGCAGACCTATGATTCTGCAATATATGCAGTGGGCGAATGTATTCAGAACAGGGGAAAAACCTTTGGCCTCATTGCGCCTATATTTGAACAGGCGCGTGTCCTTGCCAATCACCTGGCAGGTGATTGTCGTCTTGTATTCAAGGACCAGCCTGTGTCAGCCAGGCTCAAGATACCTGATATAGAGCTCTACTCGGCAGGGGCTGTATCTGAAGGGGATGATATAGACACGATAGAGTATATAGACAGGAAGGCGAAGGTCTATAAGAGGCTCTTTCTCAGGGATAACCGGATACAGGGCATTGTCATGTATGGCGACACACGGGATAGCCAACGGCTCTTTCAGCATCTCGTAGATGACAGCGATATATCAGAAAGGCGGAATGCGATCCTCTTTGGCGCAGCCCCAGGACCCTCTGCTGATGCGCTGTCCGGCGATGCGATTATATGCAGGTGTAATGGCATAACCAAGGGTGTGATAGTGGATGCCATAGAGAAGAAGGGGCTCTTCACAAGAGAGGATGTGAAACGGGAGACAAAGGCATCAAGCTCATGCGGAGGGTGCGCAGCCCTCGTGGATCAGATATTGGAGTCGGTGCTGGGTTCAAGTTTTCAGGGGATGGCAAAAGGCATATGTGAATGCACGAAATATACACGGGAGGATGTGATTAAGAATATACGGGAGAAGAGACTCCTTTCCGTGAGCGAGGTCATGGAGACCATGGGTTGGGAGACCGTGGGGTGCGAGCAGTGCAGGCCTGCGCTGAATTACTATGTGTCTATGGTGTGGCCGAAGGAGTATAAGGAAGACGCCACATCGCGGGTTGTAAATGAGAGGGTGCACGCAAATATTCAGAAGGATGGGGCATTTTCTGTGGTTCCGAGGATGTACGGCGGTGTTACAAACCCCTATGAACTTAAGAGAATAGCTGATGTGGCTATAAAATATAATGTGCCTCTTGTAAAGGTTACCGGGGGACAGAGAATTGACCTCCTCGGTATCACGAGGGAAACCCTGCCAAAGGTCTGGAGGGATCTGGACATGCCTTCCGGCTTTGCCTACGGAAAGGCGGTGCGAACTGTAAAGACATGCGTTGGCTCGGTCTTTTGCAGATACGGGGTGCAGGATTCTCTGAACATGGGCATAGCCCTTGAGAAGAATTTCGAAGGGATATGGACGCCTGCAAAGCTAAAGATGGGCGTAAGCGGATGTCCGCGCAATTGCGCTGAGGCGACGATCAAGGATGTAGGCATCGTGGGGATTACCGGCGGCTGGGATATATTTATTGGCGGATGCGGCGGCATTGATCTCAGGGCGGCTGACCGTCTTTGCGCCGCCAAATCCTCTGAAGAGGTTGAGGATATTGTAGGGGCATTCCTCCAGCTTTACAGGGAAGATGCAAATTATGGAGAGAGGACATCAAGGTGGGTAGTGCGCACAGGCCTTGAAGCAATCAGGAAGGCTGTGGTTGAAGATGTGGATACAAGGAGAGGGCTTTGCGCACGGTTTGAACATGCCTTAAACATTGGCGCTGATCCGTGGAAGGAGAGGATTAAAAGGACAGAGGAGGGTATGGGAGAAGGGCTGCTGCAATGAAGACATTAGATTTTGCTGCAGAAGCAGCGCAGTCAAATAATACAGCAGCAGCCCCTGTGGACAGATGGGTAAGGTCTGTTTGCAGGTTCTGCGGTTCAGGGTGCGGCCTCTATGCGGGGGTATTTGGGGCAGGGGTTGTATCTGTAGCGGGCGATAAGGAAAACTGGAATAAGGGTTCGCTTTGCATAAAGGGGGAGTCTCTTCCCTTCATCCTCTCTCTTCCTACAAGGATGCAGTATCCACTGTTCAGGAGAAATGACACATTCCACCGCATATCATGGGAAGAGGCTATGGAGATAATGGCGGAGAGATTTGCCGATTCTATTAAACAGCACGGCGCAAACTCAGTAGCATTTTACGGATCAGGACAGTCATATACAGAGGAATCCTATGTCATAAACAAACTCTTTAAGGGAGGGCTCGGCACAAATACCATTGACGGCAACCCAAGACTCTGCATGTCCTCTGCAGCGGCAGGGTATATTACAAGCTTTGGAAAAGACGAACCCATGGGCACATATGATGATATTAATCATGCGGACTGTTTCTTCATAATAGGGTCTAATATGGCCGAATGTCATCCTGTGCTCTACGGCATGATAGCAGAGAGGAAGGCAGGCAATAGCAGCGACATAAAGGTTATTGTGGCAGATCCGCGGAGGACTGCCACAACGAGTATCGCAGACCTTCACTTAAGCCTCATTCCCGGTTCCGATGCCCTCATCCTCAATGCTATGGCCAATGTGATTGTAAAGGAGCGGCTCTATAATCAGGCCTTTATAACACGACACACGGTCTTTAAGAGGCTTGCAAGTGACGGCAGGGTTGAAACAACCGGATGGGATGACTATGTCCGATTTCTTGATGAGTATACGCCGGAGACGGCAGCAAAGGGTTCAGGGTGTTTGAAGGAAGATATTATCAAGGCAGCGCGGTGGTTTGCAGAGTCAAAGGCCGCTATGAGTCTATGGACTATGGGGCTGAATCAGAGGACAAGCGGCACAGGCCTCAATAATCTTGTGCATAACCTCCACCTCCTTACCGGCCATATAGCAAGGCCGGGGGCAACACCCTTTTCCCTCTCAGGCCAGCCCAATGCCTGCGGCGGTGTGAGGGACGCGGGTCTTCTTAGCCACCTCCTCCCCTTTGGAAGATCTATGACAAAGGAAGAGGATAGAAGGGATATGGAGCGGTTCTGGAATGTGCCGGCCGGCAGAATCGATCCGAAACCGGGGCCTGCTGCCCTTGATATCTTCAGGATGTTTACAGGCGGCGCGATAAAGTGCCTCTGGGTGGTCTGCACAAATCCATGGCAGAGCCTTCCCAGCCTCTCGTCATACAAGAAGGGTAAAGGGACATTCCTTGTGGTATCAGAGGCATTTCATCCCACAAAGACATCGGAGATAGCCGACCTCGTGCTGCCTTCTGCGCTCTGGGTTGAGAAGGACGGCACCTTTGGCAATTCAGACAGGAGATACCAATATCTGGAAAGGGCTGTGGAGCCGATAGGGGAGGCAAGGCCGGATATGGATGTGATGATAGAGTTTAGCCGCAAGCTGCTTCATCTCATCGGACAAGGGGATGAGGCAGAAAGGCTCTTTAGCTACAAAAACTCACAAGAGGTGTGGGATGAGATAAGAGAGTGCTCAAAAGGAACGGTCTATGATTTCAGCGGCATGACACGGGAGAGGCTGAAACAAAGCGGCATCCAGTGGCCGTGCCCCTCGGAAGACCACCCCGGCGCCCCGCGTAGATATACGGCATGGTTTGCTGCAAAGTATGGCGATCCCATGGTCGGGGATTTTGACCCTCATGCCATGAATACCTACTTCTACGGCGCCAACAATGATGATCGCCGCGGCAGGGCAAGCATCTGGTTAAGGCCTTGGGCGCCGCCTTATGAACAGCCTGATAAAGAATATCCCTTTGTGCTCACTACAGGAAGAGTCCTTGAACACTGGCACACAGGCGCTATGACCCTGGGTATCCATGAGCTCAGGCGCAGGGCGCCTGCCGCATACATAGAAATCAATCCAAAGGATGCGGCAAGGCTGGGCATACGGAGCGGCAACAGGGTGAAGGTATCCTCCAGGAGGGGCTCTCTTGTTATTGAGGCAAAGGTTGCGGATGTGCCGAGGGATGGGGTTGTCTTCGTGCCTATGCACTATCCTGATAAACTCATCAATACCCTTACCACCGATGCATGCGACCCAATCTCAAAAGAGCCTGAATTTAAGATATGCGCAGTAAAGATAGAGAAGACGTTCTCGTGAAATATGTTCAAGAGGTTATGGAAATAACGGCTGCCTTTCTCCAGCGCTACCGGGAAGATGCGCGGTACAGCGAAAGAACATTTAAATGGATAAAGCGGGTCGGGTTTGATGGCATTAAGAAGGCTGTTGTAGATGATATTGACAACAGAAAAAGACTGTGCGCAAGGCTGGAAGCTGCGCTCAGTGTAACTAAAGACCCATGGAAGGAAAGGATTAACGTCCTGGCAGAAAAGATCTGTTGCTCAGGACAAGGGGCAGGAGTCACTCCTCCATCCGCTCAACCCTTGCTATAAGCCAGTAGATTACACCCAGCACGGCAATTGCGCCTATGAGTATAAGAGATAACTGGTATTCCAGCGCTTCTGCCTTGAGTGTTGCTACAAGCAGTTTTCTTATTACAGCCACCAACGCAACGCTTATGAAGACCTTTACAGCAAACTTGCCGCCCTTGAGGTGTTTGACTTCCGTGTCCATAAGCTCTATGACAACCCACATCATCAAGAGCGAGCCGAGTGTGCCGAGAAGTCCTTTTTCAAGGTCGCCGGAGAAGATGTGCGACACATCATATGCAAAGAGGCCCATCACCATTATGCCCATGATTACAAGACCCATTACAAGTATGAGATTCAGACCGTATGCAAATCTGTTGGCAAACTGTATGAGATACGACTCAACCTTTTCTGACAGGAAATAGGTCTTTATCTCCTCCTCTATAAATGAGCTGGTTATGACATCAAGGTTTATATCTATGATTTTATCAACGGATTTTGCCAAATATCTGCATTCGTTAATGTCTGTGCAGAACTCTTTTTCAAGAATCCTCAAACAGTATTGCCTTACAAAATGCATGGCGGCATTGACATAATGGGCAGGAAGGTTGATTTTTACATGCGTATAGCCTATGCGCTCAATATCTCTTAAGTATTGAGTGGTGTATTCGCCTGAAAAGAGATCCATAAACCATTGCTTGAGCCCGTCCTGATGCCTCCTGATAATCTCTTCATCTTTAAGAAATTTCGGCGTATCTTCAAAAGTTTTTATGTAGTGATAAAACTCCATAGGGAACTCATTCTTATATTTTTCCATAACGGGTTTGAGTTGTTTCAAATTGGCTGCATCCCCTGTTGTAAAATTATAATGAGCCTTTATTTTTTCAATGGGTTCCATCTGGTCTCCTTATGAAAGAGTCAAAGTATCAGAGAGTCAAAGAGTCAAAGTTGGAAATTTAGTTTTTACTCTGATACTCTGACTCTATGACACTTTGACACATTTTTTATCTTACTATCTCAGTTGCGTTAAAGAAATAACCAATCTCAAATGCCGCTGTATCCGGAGCGTCTGAGCCGTGAACGATATTTGATTCAATGGAGTCTGCAAAGTCTTTTCTGATGGTTCCGGCCAGGGCATCCTTTGGATTTGTCGCGCCCATGATGTCCCGCACCTTTTTTATTGCGTCATTCCCTTCCAAAACCATCGGGACAATGGGGCCTGAACACATGAATGCGGTAAGGCTGTCAAAAAACGGCCTTGCCTTATGAACTGCATAAAATCCCTCTGCCTGTTTCCTGGTGAGCTGCGTCATCTTCAGGGCAACCACCTTGAGGCCGGCCTTTTCAAACCTTTTTATTACCTCGCCGATCAGATTTTTATTTACCCCGTCCGGTTTAACAATGGATAAAGTTCTTTGCATTCACTCCTCCCTCTAAGGTAATTTTTTTTATAACATTTTCTGCCGCCAACTTTGCAGCCTATTAAAAAGATATGGGTATGGTATTTGTTTTCTTGAGAAATTTCAACTCTAAACTGTTCATCGTATCACGACGGGGTTTCTGACAGGGTTAATATCAGAATCCCGAAACCGGCGAAGACTATGTTGGTAAGCCATGCTGCCAGAAACGGCGGAATAATGCCGTTATATCCAAGCGTAGTAGTAATCGCAAAGACAACCCAGTAGCTGAAACCGATGATGATGCTTAAACCCACGCCGACAGCTATGCCGCCATGCCTGCCGCTCTTTAACGCAAACGGCATTCCCATCATAACCATAATCATGCTTACGAAAGGAAATGAGAGCTTTGCATGCAAATCCACCATGTATCGCGTGGCCTCATACCCTTCTCGCTTCAGTTTTTGCACATACCTCAAAAGCTCTCTGAAACTCATCTCATCCGCAAGCCTCTCGACATTTTTAAGGTCATCGGGTTTTTCTGCAAGGGGTATTACGTTTTCCTTAATCCTTGCTTCATCAACAAGCCTCCCTTGCTGAAAGCTTGACACTATGCTTTCCGTAGCAATCCATCGTCCATGCATCCAGTTTACTTCCCTGGCATCCACCCTTTTGACGATATTAAAATCATTGTCCAGGGTATAGATGGTCAAGCCTTTTAAAACCCCTTTTTGCGGGTCAATATAATTTATGCTGTAGATGTCCCTGTTATCCCTGAACCATAAGCTGTCCCGCGCGAATTGAGTCTTTTCATTTGTCCCTTCTATGATCTGCTGGACAGCTATCACCTTTTGATTGGCAGACGGTATAACGGACTCATTCAGGATAAAATTAAATCCGCTGATAACCGCTGCGCTCGCAAAGAAAGGGAGCGCGAATCTCGCGATATGAATTCCCTGCGCCATTGCAGCAATGACCTCATTGTATTTGGCAAAAATACCGAGAGACAGCAGGGTGGCCATAAGAACGGCAACAGGGCTTATCTGGTAAAAGATAAAAGGCGCTTTGTAGAGAAAAAATCTAAGGCCGTCGCCAAAAGGTATATGATGCTCTATCAGCTTGCCCATGTTCTCAACAACATCTATGATAAGATAAAGTGAGATAGAGGCGGTGAGCACCAAGATAAAGATTTTAATAAATTCTCCGAAGATATATCGGGTAAGTATTCTCATAATTGATTCCCCGCATTGAGCGGCAGTCGCTGTTCTTGGTTAATCAATACGAACGCCGTAATAATTTTTACATAAGTTGAAAAAGACATTTCTCATAGTTCACGCTCAAAAATGTCTCAGATGCAAGGCGCCGAGGAGCGAGCAGCGGAGCATACGCTTTTAGGTATGTGAGCAGCGCAGCGACGAAGTCAACGCGCGGGGCACCCATTGCGGAGCAATGGGTCGGAGCATTTTTCAGCGTGAACTAATCAGAATGTTTCAATATCCGCTGCTATGCCTTTGTAACCATAACACTTATAAAGATAAAACTCCCACCGGATGCCGTTTTTTGACCTTATCAGGAGACGGCCTGCCGGTTCAACCCTGCTGAAGAGCGCCTCCGCCTCTTTTGACATCGGACCTGCGTCAACGAACACCGCATCTTTTCCTTTCACGGCATAAAAATCATTCCAGAAATCATACTGGCTGCGACGTCGCTGCGCCGGAATCTCATAAACCTCCGGCCTGTCCTTCACATAAAAGGCAAGCTCCGCAGCCAGGCCGTAATCCCTTGCTGCGACAAAGCTGCCGGAGGACATGGTAGACAGAACATCTGACACCTCATTGCCGAGATCCTTCCATCCATACAGCCTGCCCGCAGGATCTTTATCGGGCGGCAGGTTTATGCCGATTTTATCCAGAAGCGCAGGATAGTGCGCAATGGCTGAAATAAACAGACCAAGGGCTACTGTTACGGCAAAGGAGACTGCGATAAGAAATCTTCTTATGGATGAGCCATGTTTATATTTCTCAGCCACTACATAAACAGCGCTCACTATGCCGGCAATATAACCCGATGCAGGCCAATTCGCCTCTGTCCTCCCCCCGATGCTTAAGAACGCTATAAAAAGCATAATCGGGGCAGAGAGCGAAAAGAGGAAAAGATGCTTATCATCGTGAAGCCTTATGCCACGGTAACCGCTTACCCCTACCCCGTAAACAACCGCCAGAAATAACAGCGGGGTAAGAACCCCTGCCTGGCCGCCGAGATATTCCAGCAGGGTAATCGTAAATGAATGAGCCCCTGTCATGAGGCCGGCCGCATGCCTGAACATGACAAGATTATGCGTCAGATTCCACAGAAAGACCGGGCTTGCCGCTAAAAACTCTATGCATAGCGCAAGGTAAGGCTCTTTGCATCTCAACCATTTTCTCTGGCCTGAAGAAAGAAGGATAAAAAGGAAAACCTCTGCGGTAAAAATTATAAACATGTGATGGGACAAAACTCCAAGCCCCAGACTTAAGCCGATGAGATACCACCACCACGGCTTCTCCTCCCGTATCAGCCGCCATAAGGAAAAAGCAGTTAGGGACATAAAAAACACCTGTGGGGAATAGTAGGTCATGATGATGCCGCCTGTCATGCCGATAGGGGTAAGATGAAATAAAAGGACAACGATAAATCCAAGCATACTTGACAGGGTGATCTCGGCAGCCAGCCGATACAGAACGACAGCGGTCATGGCGGCAAGGACAGGGGCCCCGAGCCTTACGGAAAATTCCGATACGGGAAGGATGCGGGTAAAAAACCGGATAATCCACGCAACCATCGGCCCCATATCATAATAACTGAGGGCAGGATGTCTTGACCAATCCCAGAAATACGCCTCATCCGGCGCCAGATTATAATTCGTTGTGGCGATATACATGACCCTGAATATGAAAAAGGCGGCAATGGTGATGTATGTTAAATACGCGTATGTCCTCTCGTTCATGCTATCTCCCTGAAATTTGTCAGGCGTATGCCGTTTCTCTTTAAAGATTCTTTTACCGCCGCGGATGTCAGACCCCACAGCTCCGCCTCCCATAAATATCCCCAATCATACCTGCGGCTGGCGTCATAACCTGGATGCACCATCAATTCTGTTATCCCTTGCTTCAGATTGGGTAAGATGGCAAGAAGCGCTGCCTCATTGACACTTCCCCTCTGCTCAAAGCCTGCAAAATGATCGGTTGAGCGAAGCCTCCGAGTTGTCAGTTTTCTCTTTAGTAAAAGAGCCAGGGTATTCATGCCGAGACTTTCCATGCTGCGGAGCTTTGAGCGAGGCGCACGAATCCATTTTATTTTAAATTGAGCCGCAATATCCAAAATAATGGTTTTTACCGATGGGAAAAGGTGCAGGTGCTGATGGCTGTCTATATGACTTATATGGACCCCTGCGTCCCTTAAGATGCTTATCTGCTCATATAATTCCTTTTTTAACGCATTTTTATCAAATCTGCCGGAAACAAGCCGTGGTATTATGTCTCTGTAGTTTTTTAAAAACAGACCGTTATCATCTACGAGACCGTCAATATGCCCTGAGACAGGTTTTTCACCGCCGACAAAGGTAAGATGTATGCCGGCATCAATACCCGAATCCTTTAACACACCCGCGCTCGCATGAAAATAACCGCCATTCACCGCAACAGATGTGGCTGTGACAATGCCCCCCTGGTATGCCCTGATGATGCCATGAGTTATTTCTTCACAGAGGCCGAAGTCATCGGCATTTACAATAAGAAATCTGGTCATCTCCGTTTTACCACAGGTTGAATGGAGTTTATCTCCCGACGTAGCGTGATAAGCTCTTTCAAAATTTTTATGATGACATTGGAACTCGAGAGGGTTGAAACGCCGCGGGTGCGGGGAAAATAATTGGTTCCGAACTGGATAATCTTGAAGCCGTATTTATTAGCCTTGCAAAGCAATTCCGCATCTATAAAACTCCCTTCTGATTTAAGCCTCACATGATTGAATACCTCTCTCCTGACAAGTTTAAAGGCAAAATTGACATCCTTTACCCTCAAACCAAAAAATATGCTTACCAATGTATTGTAAATATATGAATAGATGAGCCTGCGAATCCCCTCCCCTGTCCTGTCAAACCTGAAGGCGGAGACAACATCCGCCTCATAGTAACGCATAAATCTATATGCCTTTTGAAGCTCCATCATATCAAAAGGGAGGTCAGCGTCGGAATACAGGATTACATCCATCTTTGCATTATAAAACCCTGTCTTTAAAGAGCCTCCAAGTCCCCTGTTTTTATCATGATGAATAACCCGTATGCGGCGGTCTTTTGCCGCAAGTTCATCTGCAATTTGAGCGGTGGCATCTGCTGAAGCGTCATTCACGAGTAAAATCTCGTAATCCCCGATTTCTCCATCTTTCATCATACGGTCTCCCGCCTCTTTTGCCGCCTCAACCGCCCTTTTTATATAAGCCTCTTCATTATACATGGGGTAAAAGATTGTAATGTTATCCATGAAAAACCTCCCGTGGTTTTCTGCCGATAATCAGGGTATGGGGATGAAATATACTCCCCATCTTGATAATCTCCGTCTGCATGTTGTTTGCGCAAAGCTCTCCGGATATATCCTCTTTGCTCATAAAATATAAGCCGTCGCCCTTTGTTATCTTCATTACCTTCACGGAAAAGAACTCCTGAAGGTATGAAAATGAAAATCTCAACCGGGCTTCTGTATCCATCTCTTTTATCAGGAAAACACCCGATGGCCTTAATAATCGTGAGGCGATATGTATAAGCTCTTTCTGTTTCTCCGGAGGCATGAGATACAGGACATCAAAGAGAATGATGCAGTCAAATCCGGCTTTTTCCGCATAAAGTCTCTTCGCCTCCGCAAGGACATCCCCTGCAATAAAGCGATGATGCGGATATTTTTCTTTCAGGGTCTCTATTCTCGTAACATTTATATCAATCCCCGTAACCTTGCAATTATTTTTTTTCGCGCTCATGAAGTCTATAAGAATTCCGTAGCCGCAGCCCAGGTCCAGAATATCCGCATCGCCGGGAATATATTTCAAGACTTGTTTAAACGGGGCTGTCGTGTTCCTGATAATATAATAGAGATATTTTAAAAGATTTGATTCCCTTCTTGCATTAAGCGGTTTCAACTCTTTCTCCCGGACAGCATATCTTTAAGGCGCGAAGCCAGCATATCCTTTTTTTCCTGCAACCATGACAGCGTCTTTATCGGGGAATCCTTGCTGGCCTTATAAAATATGAAGATGCCTGCCGCGCCCATCAGGATATTCGGCCCCCATACCGCAAGCAGCGGATGGATTATCCCCTTTTTCCCAAGCGATTCAAAAACGGTGGACAGCATATAATAAAAAAGCACAACCCCCAGACCGATGGTAAAGCTGGTAAACTTAGTGGTTCTTACCTTCTGTACCCCCAGGGGAATGCCGAGGAAACCGAAGACAAAAACAGAGGCAGGCAAGGCGAATCTTGCATAGAGGTCTATGATATAGGACGGCGCAGGGTCCCGGCCTTCTTTCTTTATAGCATCTATCCTTTTTTTCAGCTCATTGATAGTCAATTCGTAGTTGGTTTTTGAGGCATCCGGGTCATCTGTTTTGCCTTGTTTTAAGCTTAAGTTTAAATCATAGGTATTGAATGTAATTACCTTATAAAGCCCGTTTCCCTCAGCCCTGTGGATTGTGCCGTTAAAGAGGCTTAAGCCCAGCTTCATACTGCGCGGCTCAGATGAAATAATACCCTTCTTTGCCGCTATTATGTAGTTATCCTTTTCATCTCTGTGGTCGGAAATAAAGACACCCTCCAATTCATTCGTTTCAGGTTTTATACGGTCTGCATACAATATCAATCCATCAAATACATCATTAAATGCCTTTTCCTTTAAACCGAGAGAGGCCTTTGTCTTTGCTATATCATAGAGAAGTCGTTTGGATGATATATTCCCCCACGGGAAGGCATAGAGCGTAAGAAAAGTTGATATCAGATACGCCAGCAGCGCCATCCATGCAACAGGTAAACTTATCCTTGCTATGCTCAGACCCGATGCCTTCATCGCCGTTATTTCATTGTCGCTGGAGAGCCTGTTGTATACAATCAGAACCGCTATAAGGAACGACATGGGAATGATGTATATGAGAAAGGACGGCATAATAAATACAATAAATTTTAAAATAAGAAACGGTCCTATCCCGTAGTTGACCATCAATTCCACAAGCTTTAAAACCCTGCTCAAGAGAGATACGACTGCAAAGATAGCCACACTGAGCGCAAAAGGGCCGGCTATCTCTTTGAATATGTAAAAATTGATAATCCTTGGCATAGATTTGGAAAAAACCTATTTCCCGCCTTACAGCCTTTAGGCTGCATAACCGGTCAAAGGCCGGATTCGGCAGATATTGTATAATAAAGCATACTCCTGTTCAACTTAAGATTTTAAGATTGCCCATCTTGATTTGCCGGAAATTTACCCCGTTACTTGAATGCCCTGCGGTCTTGCCGCAGGGTTGACTAAAGCAGTTGTCCACACTTGCCGCAGGGTCTAATTCCCTGCGGTCAAGCAACGGGGTTTACAGGAGTGGCCGGAGGTGCGGCGCTTTCATGAACAATGAATGTGAGGACTGCAAAATCTGGTGGCGGTGCGTGGACTCGAACCACGGACAGAGGGCTTATGAGACCCTTGCTCTGCCGCCTGAGCTACACCGCCATACATTGACCCAAAAAATGCAGTTGCATTTTTTGGCAAACGCAATCTTTGGCCAAATACTGCGTCCGGGGCACCCATTGCGGAGCAATGGGTCGGGCTGTCCAAATACTCACATACTTAAGACAGTATGCTCCGTTTTGTCCAACCAGCTTTTCCTTGTCTTTGGCTCAAATCTTGCGTTTGCCCCGAAAAATAAAAACCAAATGCATTTTTCGGGTTGACTTGTTATTGAAAACTGCAAAATGAAAATTGCAACATGTGACTGTATAGGATTTTGTAAAATTTTTCAATTTTCAATTTCCAATCTGCAATTTGTTTTTACCTTCCCTTCAACTTGTAAGCCATAATATAACTTTTCCCTCTCCCGCCATCCATAACAATCGCCATCACCAGTTCCTTCTGGCCGTCATTGTCTATATCATTTACCACATAATCTGCGATATAGCCATTAATCTTTTTTGTCTTCCAGTTTTCTTCCAAACTGTTTCCTTCCCAGGTCAGGTCTATGATTTCACCCTTATCATAGGAGTTGACCACTTTGAAGTAACGACCCAGGATACCAGGGTCATTTCTGCTGATTACGATCTCCCCCAATCCGTCGCCGTCCAGATCAGCATAAACAATCCTTGATTTTATATCCATAAAATCGCTGGCTTCATGGGTGGCTGATGATGTTCCAAGCTCCAGACGATTCAGGCTTCCACCATAAAATTCTCCGCTCTTCCATATCTCTTTCCACGAACCGTCCTTATCTTTCTTGTATACATGCAGATAATCCCGTTCATCAAGGGCAATAATATCCGTTGTTCCATTTTTATCCAAGTCCGCTATTGCAAAGTTGTACACATTCACGCCCATGGGTATATCAGCAAGGGCAACCTCCCGCAGCTTTCCGTCTTTCCATGCAAGTTCCTGCACAGCGCCAAAGAATCCAGTGACATCGCTGTATCTTTGCCCCATGAGTACGGGACCAGTCCCGGGATCGTTCACTGCCTTCATAAACCATTTCAAATCAGATGCGATAATTTTGAATTCCCCATTTTGATATTCCATCACATACGAATTCAATCTGTCATTTATCATTCTTGTAATATATATTTCCGGTATGCCATTATGATTGATGTCGGCAATTGATACGCTGTAATTCTTAACAGAGACATCGCCTTTAAACTCCTTCACTATTTCCAGCGTCTGCCCATTCAGCCGATAGATAAAGAGGTTGTGGTTGTCCAGCATGACTATTTCATTTTTCCCATCGCCATCAACATCTGCGATGTCAATATATTTTATGGCGGTATCAAATTGAGGGCTTTTCCAGATACCCTTTGCACGAGTTTTTTCTGCAATGATAAAATCATCGTCTTTGAGAGTTTCTGCTGCCTTTTCCCTTGTTACAAATTTGCCTGTATACTCAGAAGATGCAACGGGCGCGGTTGGCTCCGCAGTTATCCTCTCCGCATCCAATATCTTTGCCTTTGTATCTTTAGCCATCTCATCAATCATTGAAACGAGATTCTCCATCCCCTTGCCTTGTGCGGCAAAGGAGTTTGGCGAAACCACCTTTTTCACCGCTACAGTCCTGGCATCGATGCTTACACTGTTTGCAATGACCGTAATGCTTCCGTAAATAACATAATCCGCATGAACTTCCCTGCCTATGTTTTTAGCGATCTCCTCTGTTATCCCTTCCGAGCCATATTGGGACAAAGCTGATTTCATAGAAGATTCTTTAACAATCTCAACGGAAGGCTCAGCGCCAATCCTTGAGGCAAGCATATCGTTTACAGCGCCCTGGAGATATTTAAGACCTTCCTCTGCATTGACCTTCCACGGAAGGATGACAACCCTGATGAACGCGGATTGCGGAAGGGGGAATGCGGAATTAACAATGCCAATGGATAATATAGCGATTACAGAAATTAAAAAAATTTTTCTCACGAAAGCTCCTTAAACTGTGAACTATGAACTGTAAACTGTAAACTGTTTCTAACTTTCTACTTTCTACATTTCATTCACATCTCCTCAGGCGCTGAAACGCCTAAAAGTTTAAGTCCATTGTGAATAACTATCCTCACAGCCTCGCATAAATACAATCTTGCATTGGTTAGCTCTTTATCTTCCGTTACCACCCTGTTCCTGTTATAGTAGGAATGAAACAGACCTGCCAGCTCCTGCAGATAGAATGTTATCCTGTGCGGCTCCGTGGCGGCAGCGCTCCCCCTCACCACATCAGGAAAAGAGGCAAGTTTTTTTATTATATCCAATGCCTCTTTCAGGCTCAAGCATAAAAAAGGTTTCGAGTTGCAAGATTCAAGATTCAAGTTAAGACTTGCAACTTGCAACTTGCAACTTGAAACTGTCTTTGCATGTTTTATGATGCTGCATATCCGCGCATGGGCATACTGCACATAAAACACGGGATTTTCCGGGGCCTGCTTTTTTGCAAGCTCCAGATCAAACTCAAGATGAGCGTCGGACTTTCTCATCAAAAAGAAAAATCTGCACGCATCCGCGCCCACCTCATCCAACACCTCGCGCAGGGTTATATATTCCCCGGCTCTCTTGGACATGGTGACCGGCTGGCCGCCCCTGGAAAGAGATACCATCTGCACCAGTAAAATCTTGAGCGATTCCCTGTCATGTCCCAGAGCCTGCACCACGGATTTTATCCTCGGTATATAGCCGTGATGGTCTGCGCCCCAGATGTTGATGAGGGTGTCAAAGCCTCTCTCATACTTGTCGTGGTGATAGGCGATATCCGAAGCAAAGTATGTGGGCTCACCGTTTTCTCTTACAACTACTCTGTCCTTGTCATCGCCAAAGACTGTGGATTTAAACCAGAGGGCGCCGCTGTCTTCATATATAAATCCCTTGCCTTTCAATTCTTGTATAAGTTTCTGCACCTTGCCGCTGTCAAATAACGATTTTTCGCTGAACCAGCTGTCGAAATTTACATGAAAATCCGACAAGTCTTTTTTTATCCATTCAAGAATGGTTTGCAGGGCAAATCTGCCGATTTCTTCTTTGCTTTCTTCAACCCCTTTTTTTGCAAGACCTCTATAAACCGCAGCCAGTTTTGATATATATTCGCCCTTGTAATGGTCTGCTCCAAACTCAACCTTTTCGCCTGCCTCTTCCTTAATTCTAAGTAAAATAGATTCTGCCAGATTTTTCACCTGCGCGCCCGCGTCATTGACATAAAATTCCGTGGCAACATCGTAACCCGCTGTTTTCAGGAGCCTTGCGAGCGCATCACCAAATGCCGCGCCTCTGCCGTGGCCGATGTGCAGAGGACCGGTAGGATTGGCGCTGACAAATTCCACCTGAATCTTTTTGCCTGCGCCAATATCCGATGAACCGAATTTTTCCCCCGAGACATGTATCTCTTTCAAAAAACCAAGCCAATAATCATCTTCCATAAATATATTGATAAATCCCGGCCCTGCCACTTCAACCTTTTTTATATTTTCCGATTGCCTCATCTCCTTTGCTATCAGTTCAGCAATCTGCCGCGGCGGCTTGCCTTCCTTGCCGGCCAACAGCATGGCCGCATTTGTAGCAAAATCGCCGAACTCATCCTTCTTTGGTTTTTCAATAATAATATCCGGGAGTGCTTCTGCTTTTATGGCTCCGTTTTTTTTGCATTCCTGAATAGCCTTTTTTATAATGTCCGCTGCTGTCGCAATCATTATTGATATCTCCATTTACCCCCACACCTTGTTGGGAATGCCATGCGCTCTTGGCGCATGGTTACTTCTTTTCTTCCTTGCCCCACACCAAAATTTTTGGTGTGGGGGTCAAGGTGTGGGGGTTTACCCGAAAAATGCAATTGAGTATATAAAAAAATCCCCACACTTTGGTGGGAATACTATACAAAATTAAAGAGGCAAGAAGCAAGAAAATCCATGTTCCCAGCTTCTTACGACTTATATTTGGAAATTAGGTGAAGAAGTTGTTGAAAATGAAGCTGCGGACATGCGGACAGGACAACACGATATATAAAAATTCTAAATTTGTATATTCGAAAAAGAATACCTGTGGTATTATATCTGGACCCGAGTTCAACAATATGCAACCATGAGTGATATAGAAACAATTTTACTCTCCATAACCCTTGCAATAGGTATAATCCTTTCAGGACTCCTCTTTTTCTGCAAGGATGCGACGAGGAAATTCTATCTTTCAATTGCCTCGGCTATTCTCCTCGTTGAAGGCGCCTATATAGGCATCAGATGGTTTGATACAGGCCATCCGCCTATGTTCGGAACCTTTGAAGCCACACTCACGGCATCGTGGATACTCATTCTGCTTTCAGTTTTCATTGACAGAAAGGAGAGATTTGCGGGGTTTATCATCCCCTTTGCCCTGCTTACGCTCTTATATGGTTTAAAATTTGACAGAAGCGGCAAACCGCTCATTATATCTGAGCAGAGCTACTGGGTCTATTTTCATGCCCTCTTTGCGTGGATAGCGTATGGCTTTTATACATTTTCTTTTGCAGGGGCAGCGCTATCAATTATTCAGAAGAAACCGGCATCGGATAGTCAGAGAGAGGCTCTGGATGAATTTATCTATAGAATGCTTTTGAACGGTTTCCTGGCCCAAACCATCATGTTTGTCCTTGGCTCATATTATTCCATACGCTTGCACGGCAGCTGGTGGGTATGGGATCCGGTTGAATATCTTTTTGTGGTTTCCTGGTGTCTTTATGCGCTGCCCATACATGGAAGGATATTATACGGCTGGGGGGCAAAGAGGGTTGCGTGGTTGACTGTGTTGGCAATGGCCGGGACGATGCTTCTCTACTGGGGCCTTATATATTTCCCTTTCGCAACCTATCACATCTTTGACACAGACATTAAGAGCCATTATCCAAGTTAGATGCAAGTTAAGACTAAAAACCTCCGCATTTGTCCTAAATTCCTCTTGACATTGACAATAAAAATTTGCTAATTTTACAGCTAAATAGACTGTCAACTGCTGACGAGGGTAGTTGACTTTAAGGTAACGGCTGCCTTAAATTGTAGAGTAAGCAATTGACCTTGCTAACGCAATCATAATACATTATTGCCCTACGGTTTAAGGTTTTTTTTTAAGCAAGAGAAAAATTCTGCTTATGTCTTACACTTTATAAAATGCATAGAAACCAAAGCTATAATTAAACTATCGTTTAAGAGGCTTGCATGACCTGTATTAAAAGGCCCATTTTTCTTTTTATTGCCCTCTTTTCTTTAATATTTATTTCCTGCGAAAAGCTGTTGGTTGAACCCTCTTTACCTCCCTCTAGTAGTACTTCCAGGTTGCTCCTTTATATGCATTCAACTTCTTTTACCCCCCCGGATATAACCTTTGTCATATCCGATATTAAGCTTCAGGCCGAAGATGACAGGTGGATAAACCTGGCCGATGGCCCGATAGATATAAGCGCTGCTGCATTGGTTGACAGGCAGATACTCTTAAAGGAGGCGGCTGTAACCCCCGGGTTGTATAAGGGCATAAAACTTACCATCTCCACTGCATATATGATGGGGAGAAGCGGCAATGTAAATTTTGCGCTTCCACAACCCGGCGGAGAGGTTGCGTTAAAGTCAAATATCAGTCTGAAGCCAAGAGACAGTTTTGTAGCATGTCTTGCATGGAACCCGGAAAAATCTCTTGAAAAAGGATATCTGTTTCAACCTTCCATAGAAGTAGAGCCTCAGATACCTTCGGCGAGAGAACTGCTTTTATTCATATCAAACAGTGCATCAAACTACATATCTGTCATAGACAGAAGCCTCGAAAGGGTTATTGGCGCCGTGACCGTTGGCGACAGGCCAATGGGTATGGTATTGAATGCCACAAAGGACAGACTGTATGTTGTAAACTCCGGCTCAAGAACCATCTCTATCATAGATACAACACAATTTTTTGTGCTGGATACAATCCAGCTTACGGCGGGAATAGAACCGACCGATATAGCGATTATACCTGATGATAAAAATTCAATCGAAGGCAAGCTCTATATCACAAACCGTCTTTCGAACGATGTTACTGTGGTGAGCACGACAACAAAGCGCGTGGTAACTACCATCGCTGTTGGAACTTATCCTTCTGCCATTGCGGCTGACACGGTGAGAAAAGAGATTTATGTAACCAATAAATTATCCAACAACATGAGCATAATAAGCGCCATGGACAATTCGCTGGTTGCCAATATTGCCGTGGATAACAGACCGATGGGTATTGTGGTGGGCAAGGATAAGCTCTATGTATTTAACGAAGGCTCTAACAGGATATCTGTCATATCCCCCTCGTTAAGAAAGGTGGTGTCAACCATCTCTGTGGAAGGGCCGCCCAGAAGAGGAATGCAGGGATTCTCCGACCAGCTCTTTGTTGTAAATACAGCCGCTGATACCCTCACATTTTTAAACGCCCAGGATGTTGCTACAAGGACTATTCCAGTGGGGAATAAACCGATAGGTCTTGCAGGCGATGAAAAAAGGAATCGCCTTTATATAACAAATCTTGGGGATAATACAGTTTCTCTCATTGACCCTATAGGGGAAAGAAAATTGAAAGAGCTCTTTGTGGGAAGGAGTCCATACGGAGCGCTCTTGCTGGAAAGGTGATATACAGCCCGTTAGACACGGTATGCTTTTACCCCGTTACACCCGAAACGCATCAGCCTTAAGGCCGGGGAGGAATGCTGTTTAATATAAAAAAGTCCTCAGAGAAGCCACGCCCTAAACGGAGAGGCGTAACGGGGTTTACCCATATGTTTTTGTTGAGTCATAAGGACGGAAGTATTACATTTTACTATACAGGAAAAAGGTCTAACGGCAGAATGAGGCTCTTGCTCCTCCTGCTGGCAGTAGTATTTATGAGTGTAATAAGACCGGATAATGCCGTGGCGGCAGTCTACGGAAGGGCGGATATGAGTTACCAGAAGACAACCTCAACGACAGCGGGCCAGACTGCAGAGAGTTCAAGTCTCAGCCAGGGTTACTCATTAGGCTTTAATCATGCGCTGACCTCTGCTATAACTATTGCAGGCGATGTACGGTGGTCAATGTATGATACAGGCACGAAGCAAACGGAAGATGTATACCCCGTATTTTATCTTACCTATACGCCGCCATCAATGTACTATCTCTCCTTTAGCTATAACAGGAATGAATATATACCCCCTGGGGGCGACCGGATTGCGATTTCTAATATGAATGCGTCTTTTGCCCTTCCGCTGGAGAAGTGGCCTTCTCTTGCGCTTTCTTATAACCTTTCGACAACCAGCGATTATCTTTACCCTCATAAGATAGATACTGAGACTGAAAACAAGAACTTAAATACAAATTATAATATTATTTTTCTCGAAACCTCAGCAAACTTGAATTATTCATATTCAGATCCCGTCACCAAGGATAATGTTGCCAAAACGAAATCCGAGACCCCATCCCACCAAGTATCAGCAAATCTTTCCAGGCCGTTCTGGGACCAGAGGATACAGACAGGCGTCAATATCGGCTACAATCAGGCAGAAAATATCAATGAAAGCCTTGGCGCACCTGTCCAGTTTGAGCAAAAGATCACAGCGTCGGATGGTCTGTATCTTATAACCGCAACGCCTGCTATCGGCGCTCTTGCCAGCACGCCTGCATTGATAGACAATAATACCGGAGCTTCCGCTGGAATAGACCTGAACGGCATTAACAGAAATATAGGGCTCAGATTTGCAACGGCGGAATCGGTGCATAAGATAAATCTCTACATAAGCACATCAGATCCGAATATTGCTACTTATGTTAACAATTCTCCTACTTACTTTGGCTGGCAGTTATATATTAGCAGCGATGGGACAAACTGGACATTGTTTGGAACTCCGACAGCATCTTATGATGCGGCATACAGCAGAATTGTCTTTACCTTTACAGAGACGAGCGCCCTTTATTTTAAGGTTGTGAACACCCTATTCCCTGCCGGCGCACTGACAATCAATGTGACTGAGATTGAGGCCATCGGTTTTTTCAATTCAACGCCAACAGTGAAATTGACCTCTGTTACAAAAAGAGACTTCGGCGGACTCAATATTTCATTCGCGCCTATTACACGGCTGAGCATGAATTATAATATTAACTACGATCATTCCACCCGTGATGTTAGCCGTTTTGAAACAACCGGTGTAAACCAGGGGGGCGGTCTGAGCTTGATTGTGGTGCCTGAGTACCTTAACTTAACTACTAATTATACCACATCTACTACAAAATCAAGCAGGGAGACAACGACCGGCCAAACCTCTGCGCTAGAAGCCGGGACTAACAGCTATGCGCTATCGCTTTCGACAACACCTCTTCCAACATTGAACGCAAGCCTGAATTATGGTTACAATGAATCTTTAACAGATGGCGATGTCTCCTCCACAAGTAATTCCACGAGCGGCAATATATTCATGAGGCTTTACAAAGGCGTTAATCTCGGTCTTACAAGCACATTAAGCGCATCAAAAGATCTGAAGGCAAATTCAACAACTGACGCTGCAAGTCATAGCGCAAACTTAAATCTCGTTCCCTGGAGGCCTCTCACTATAGTGGTAAATGGGGGCATATCCGACAGCGCTACGCAGCAGGCAGGGGCAGAGACACATTCTTCCGGTAAAACGCTCAACGCAAACCTTTCGTATACGCCAACAAGAAGCCTGTACCTTGCGGCTTCATTCACTATAGAACCCACGAGCTCGCAGAGCTACAGCGCCACATGGCTTCCGACCAGAAATACTCAAGTAAGCGCACGATATGGCAGTGCAGGAAATGCCACAAATATGGGCGGGGATTTCAGCTGGACGCCTATTTACAGGCTCGTGCTGCACATAGGCTATACCGGCACCCAAACGGATAATATGACCCATGACCACAGCGAAGCTATCTTTGCCAGCGCGTCCTTGAATTTATAACGAGTGAAGCCTGTTTGAGATGGGGAAAAGGGCAGGGCGCGCAATAATGAGACCATAAAAAATCTTGCATAAAAGGGGGAATAATGTATAATAATATCGTGAACATAAGAACTATAGTTTTATTTTTCCTTATCATTATCATTGTTGGCGGAGGTTGCAGTGGCTCGACGATAAAATATGTTAATCCGACAGCCAATTTTTCATATATAAAAAAGGTGGCTGTGCTGCCATTCAATAATCTTAGCGACGATAGATACGCCGGAGAGAGGGTAAGAAACGCCTTTATTGTAGACCTGATGTCCCGAGGTGTATTTGAAGTGGTGGAGCAGGGTGAGGTTACAAAAGTGCTTGGCGTAATATTCAGAGAGGCTGGCGTCGAAGAAGGGAAGGTTGTGCCGGTTGATAAGGATTCGCTTAAGTTGATAGGGGAAAAATTGGGAGTGCAGGCCGTAATACTGGGGAGTGTGGATGAGTATTCTGGCGCCGCTTATGGAGGCGGCAGCGCTACTGTGTCAATTTCCGTCAGGATGCTTGATACCGGCTCAGGCATAATCCTCTGGCAGGCAAAGAGCGCCGAGAGCAGCAGAAGTGTTTGGAGAAAGTTGATTGGCATAGAGGAAATAGACAGAGACGAATTGACAAAAAAGGCCGTTAAGGATGTGCTGGATACATTATTGTAATTGTTATGTTGCAGCAGAAGGGGAACTCCTATATAATTCCTGAGTGTAGCTCTAAACATTAGCAGGAGGGCATATGGGCAAAAAGAGATATGAAAAGATAACAGTATATAGAAGCTGCAAAGCGAGAGCTCGGACGCTTCTCTTCCGTGTTTCGTATATTCTCTTTTTCAGCCTCGGTATTGCCTCTGCTGCTATGGCTGCCAGCGGTAATAGTTTTGGAACTATAAGCCAGCCGGTTATTTTAAAAAATATTGCCATACTGCCATTTGAAAATCTTAGCGACAATCCTGCTGCTACAAAGATACTCGGTGAGTTCATAAAAAGAGAATTAAGGGGGAAAGGCTGGGTGTTTATAACGAAGGATGACGCGGTAGAAGAATTTCTTGCGAAGAGAAGGATTCGTTATACAGGGGGGGTGACGCGATTGGTTGCGAGGGAGATGGGAAAGGTTCTTGGGGTTGATGCTGTGTTGGTTGGTTCCATCAATCAGTTTTATGCGGCCAATAAGGGCAAAATAGATGTGGGGGTGACTGCCAGGCTGGTCAGCACGATTGACGGCAGCATCATATGGGCTGACAGCCTGTCTTATACGGAGAGTGATTTTGTAGGTCTGCTTGGTTTAGGCCTGATAACATCTGTTGATAACTTGAGCTCAAGGGTCGCAAAGGATCTTGTAAGGGGAATAGCCGATCAATTTTTCATAAAAAAAGAGGTCGGCTTAAGTCCATTTGAGGTAGAAAAGGCAGAGGCGTATCCCTCTGCGGCAAAGGGGGGAACGAGGATAGAATTGAGGGTAAAGATGCTGCCTATTACAGAAGAACCGAAAGAGGTAAAAGCAATAATTGCCGGCAATAAAATCGGCCTTGTCAGAGGGGAGGACGGTGAATATGAAGGCTCTGTAACCGCGCCGGCTGATGAGGGTGTATATCCGGTAGATGTGGTGGCAATGGATCAGACCATGTCGCCATTCCCGTTCGGCGCTGTTGCTGAGATAGTTATTGATAGTACGCCGCCGAAGGTTAGCTTAACGGTCAGCAAGAAGGCCTTTGCTCCTCAGAGAAAAGGTTATATACTATTCACGCCAAAGCTCTTGAGTTTCGATGAAATTGATGAGTGGTCAATCGAAATTTTTAACAAGGAAGGAAAGGGGATAAGGGGTGATAAAGGATATGGCAAACTACCCAAAGGGCTAATCTGGAGAGGTGAGACAGATAAATTGGTTCAGGCATCGGACGGAGAGTATACCTACAAGTTCGTGGTGAAGGATGCGGCAGGGAATGAAACAGTCTTAACTGACAGCATAAGGGTGAAAAACAACCCGCCGGTACTAAAGGTTGATGTGGATAAGATAGAAGATAACCTCCTGTTTACCTTTGGTTATGATCAGGATGAAAATATACGCTCATGGGAGCTGGATATCATGGATAAAGGAGGCAAACCTGTAAAGACAATTGAAGGGAGAGGTGAGCTGCCGCCGAAATTGGAATATCCTATAAAAGCAGATTTTGATATAAGCGCTATGGCATTTTCAATTACTGCCACTGATGACGCAGACAATTCTGTCACCGTAACCAAATCCATACAACCTATCCTTTCTAAAAAGACCCCGTTCGCAAAGGCGAATGCAAAAGGGCAGGTGGATGAGGATTTTTAACTATGGGAAAGCATACCCTTCCCATGTTTTTTCTTGCTCTGGGGGTGATTGTTTTTCTGGGGTTATTTTTTGCAATTTCAGGGCATATTTCCTGGAGTAAAAATGGCGATTGCAGGGACTGTCATTCCGGGGCAAAGGCCAAAGAATTGGGATTGGATGATGTGTATGCAAAGGTTGCATCGCTCAAATACAAGCATTCTGTTGTGGAAGATGAGAAATGTGAGCAGTGCCATATATTGAAGGGGTTTAAGACGGGAAGGACATGGGAATTAGCCTCGTCTGAACTTCAGAGAGAGCAGATATTTTTTTTAAAAAGCCTCTTATGGGATAGAAAATACAGTGTGGATCTGAAGATAAAGGATGGCGCAGGGAAAGAGGTGTTGGTTACCAATGTTCAGGTCAAACCATCGCAAATTTCCAATATAGTTGATAACGACCTGAAAGAACCTCTGATAAAAGATGTATTCATAGAAGGGATAAGGCAGGCGGTATTCCTTGAGGCAACGATTGGATGGGAAACCGACAAGCCGTCTAATTCAATAGTAGAGTATGGGCTGACCCCTCAATACGGTGAAATATCGGTATCTGAGAAGATATTTGCAAACGGCCACAGGATAACCATAGCAGGATTAAAGCCCAAAAAACTCTATCACTATCGTGTAAAATCCAGAGACATATTCGGCAATACAGGGGTGTCTCCTGATTTTGTGCTTGATACATCCGCACAGGTCGGCAGCAGGGGAAACGATGCGGAGATAGATACAATGCGGCCTCAGATAAAAAAGGTCGCTTTTTTTAAGACTCATGGGACACAGGATATTTTTCTTAAACTTTCAAGCGATAAGCCTGTCAAGGCGTATTTAACAATCAATGAGCCTGCCGAGATTGACAAGCATGGTTTCGGTCTTGTTCCTGCAAGAGTTTCCAGGATAGATGCATGTGTAAAGTGTCATGCTCAGGGCATATCCCATCCCGTTGGCATAAGAAGCAATGGGCCAAAGACAAAAATTCCTGCGGAACTTCCAACCATTGAAGGCGGTGTGATTACCTGCGTTACCTGTCACTATCCTCACGGCGGGAACAAAAAATATTTTGCCAGATTGGATTTTGAAAGAGACCTCTGTCTGGCATGCCATACAACCGGCTCTTTTTTATAGGAGAATTTAAATTTTGCATTTTCTTTCAGAGGAGGCAAGGATGAAAAATAGAAGAAGCATTATAAACTACTCCATAAAGAAGGAGATGCAGTATAGATTGTTGCTCAAGGTAATGTTCATTGCCTTTATAGCCACTGGTTTGGCCGGCGCATTCTTCTACTTCTACAGCAATCAAGAGGTAGGACAGTCATTCAGACAATTCCATATAACGGCAAGAAGCTTTCTCGATTTTCTCTTGCCCGCTGTTATCATTGCGCTTTTGATCGGTATTGTTGCATCCTTTGGCATAGCCATTTTCTTCCCCCATTCAATAGCCGGACCCCTTCACAGGATAGAGAGGAATATCAGGGAAAGGGTCGGGGAGGGAGACCTTTCTGTGCGCTTTTCAGTCCGGAAAGGCGATGAGGTCAAAGAGCTTGCAGACGCATTGAATATTATGGTTGAAAAACTGAGACTCAAGATAGGGAAGGTAAAGTCAGTGTCTGAAGAGATGTCAATACACGTTCCCAATATCAATAAAAATGATGAGGCTTTTAAAAGGCTGTCGGAGCTTACCAAAAAGTTAGAAGAGGCTGTTAAAGAAATCAGATTATGAGAAGGCATGAAGGGTCGGGGTTAAGGTCAAGGTCAAGATTCACGGGTAAGGGTTTATCCTTATCCTTAGTCTTGCCCTTGCTTTTCATGGCATGTTGCGCAATTTCGCCTAAACCGCTTCCCCCCGATGCTGCGAAACAGATAAAAAAAGTGGCGGTTTTGCCGTTTTACAACCTTACGGGACAGAAAGATGCCGGTAAGATTGTTGCCGACATATTTGTCACTGAGATGTTTAAGAGCGCCAGGTTTCGTGTGGAGGAGCCCGGCAACATAGCCCAGTTTATGATTCAGGAACGGATGGATACCGTAGGCGAGATAGAGATAGAAAAATTAAAGATCCTCGGCAGACGGCTTGACGTAGATGAAGTTCTGACAGGGACAGTAGAGGAGTTTGATGACGGCATATCATCAGGAGTGCCGATTGTTTCCATAACAGCCAGGATGATTGACTCAAACAGCGGCCGTCTTATCTGGTCCGCTCAAAATAAGAAGAGAGGAGACGATTATATCATTGTCCTTGACCTTGGCGAGGTGAGGTCAGTAACTACTCTCACCCAGAAGGTCGTCAGGGAGATGATAGAGGCGATAAAATAATGATACAAAAGTCAGACATCAGAAGTCAAAAACGAAGAGATAAAAGATTAAGAAACGGGATTTTTTTTATCTTGTTTCTCATTGCAGCGGTGGCTGCTTCACCACAGGATTCTTCAGGATTCTGGCCTTTCACCTCTAAGAAACAAGAGCCATACATTGCCAGAGTTGGCGATGCGGTTATTACAACAGAGGAATTTTTAGGTGAGATAAATAAACTCCACATGAGCAACCGGGCCGGCAAGGCCATTGCTGAGCAAAAGTCATTTGCAGTGCCGGATTATGGCAAATTTCTAAGTGAGCTCATCGATAATAAACTAATGGCGCTGGAAGCCAGAAACCTCGGTCTTGATAAAGAGGCGGATTTTATAATGACCATGGACAACTACACTTTGAACCTTTGCCTTGAGAAGCTCCGTCAGGATGAGATAGTGAGCAAAGTTAAGGTGGAGGATAAGGAGATAGAGGATTATTATCAGGAGCAATTACAGAAGAAAGAAGAAGAAAAGAAAAACCCCCCGGAGCAAACTGCTAAAGAGAAAAATGATAAAGGAAAGAGCGACGATCAGAAAGAGGCAAAGAAAGAGGATAGTTCTTCCGAAAAAAAGGAAGAGCCAAAGAAGATGGCGCCAGGAGACAGGGAGGCAATACGCAACGGGCTGTTTAATATAAAGTCGCAGGCAAGGGAAAAAGAATACTTTGCCGAGGTTCGGAAAAAGGCAAAGGTAAAGATAGCCAATGAGGTTTTAAGCGCATTGTCCAGCGATAAAACCGAATTTTTTGGCAAGGTTGTTGCTGAGGTAAACGGCGAGCCGGTATACGGCTTAGATGTGGTAAGTGAGTTAAGGGCTTCAAAGACACAGGATGAGGAGGCAAAGAAGAAGGTATTGGATAAACTCATCCTGTACAAGATTCTTGACCAGGAGGCAATGAACAGAGGTTGCGAGCAAGATGAGGGGGTGAAGGAAAAGATAAGGAAATATAGAGAAGATCAGCTTATCGACCAGTTCAAGAGAAAGGCAATTCTCCCTGCCATAAAGGTTGACGAGAGAGAGATTTTAGAATATTATAATGCAAATCGGGAAAAATATATGGAGCCGGATAAGGTAAAATTGAGAATGATCCATGTTATGAATGAAGATGAAGCAAGGGATATAATTGATGACCTTAAAAAGGGCGGTGATTTTTCATATATTGCGAGAGGGCAATCCATTGACCCTTCAAAAGAAAAGGGTGGAGATATTGGATGGGTGCAGATAAACCAGCTCTCTGATGCTATAAACAATGCTATTCAGGGAGCAAAGGAAGGAGACATACTGGGGCCGTTTCAATTACAGGCTGGCTATGCAATTCTGGAAGTTCGCGGCATTGAAAAAGGTGTCTCTATACCTTTGGAAAAGGTGAAAGGCGAGATCGATACGATGATAGGCAGAGAAAAGTTTAAAACCGCATCAGACGAATATATTAAACGGCTGAGAGAGACCGTGACGATAGAGATAAACAAGAAAGAGCTTGACCGGATACAGGGCAGATAGCGGCATTCGCAGAATGCCGAATTGCAAATTGAAAAATGGAAAGTGGAAAATTAAAATTTACAATTTAAAATTTAAAATTTTCAATTGGAGCGAAGCACAATGAGATTGAAATCCATTCGTTTTTTGCCGTTTATAATCCTTATGGCAGTCCTCATACTGTCCGGTTGTATTGGTCCCAGAATAGTGAGAAAATCATGCTCAGACTGTCACCAGAAGGAAGTTTTAAAATACAAAGAAGGAAAACTCCACCAGCCTCTTGCTGATAACAACTGTGAAGGTTGTCATATACCACACGGTCTTATCGGCGCCCTCAAACTGAAAGAAAGAGACGCCAGGCTCTGCTATCAATGCCATGAAAAAGATAGGGCGAGACTGGAAAAGACATCTCTGCATACGCCGCTAAAGCAAGGCGTTTGCCTTAAATGCCATAATCCGCATTCCTCAAAAGTAAAAGGGCTTGCAAGGGTTCAGGGGAACGACCTTTGCTACCTTTGCCATGCAAAAGAGCCTTTTACAAAAAAGACAGTCCATAAGGCAGTTACTAACGGCTGTGATAATTGCCACAATCCGCATTCGTCAGAACATGGCAACAATCTGCTGGATAAGGGGAATAAGTTATGCGAAAGGTGCCATGATGCAAACGCATCAAAATTTGTAAACGCCCATTTTCGTTATAAAGTGGCGGGCACAGACTGTCTGTCATGCCACACCCCGCATTCCTCATCTTCTGACAAATTGGTAAGGGAATACAGCCATGCCCCTTTCAGCCAGCGAAAATGTGATGACTGTCATAACCCCGCTGATTCAAAAGAGCCGTTAAAAACAAAACTAACTGCCGATAAACTTTGCTACAGCTGTCATACATCCCTGGAAAACGGCTTTAAAAAGCTCCATGTCCATTCCCCTGTTCTTAAAGGGAACTGCACAGCCTGTCACAATCCGCATGTATCAGACCAAAAGAATGAGCTTTTGACAGCAGAAAAACCGCTCTGCTACGGCTGTCATAAGGATGTAGAAAAAAGGCATGCAAAGAAATTTATCCATACAGCGATAGCCAAAGGAAACTGTTCCGGCTGCCACGACCCGCATGCCTCTGATAATAAAGATATGCTGAAGGCGGTTGGCGCGGAGCTCTGTTATCTTTGTCATAAGAAGGATGACTTTGCGAAACCGGTAGTCCATGCCCCTGTTGCTCAAAATAATTGTTTGTCGTGTCATGACGCCCATGCATCGGATAATGCCTTTGAACTGGTTTCACCCACCGGAGAGCTCTGTTACAGCTGCCACGGTCGCGAAAAAAAGAAATTTGATAAGGTGACAAAACATCCAAAGGTGAAAGCGGGAGAATGCACCGCATGCCACAACCCGCACTCCAGCGAGTTCAATAAACTTCTTTTGGTAAAGGAAGAAGATTTATGCTTTAAATGCCATTCCAACCTCTTGAGGGAGATAGAGGGTGTGGGAGAACACCCTGTTTTTAAACAAGGCAAATGTCTTCGTTGCCACGATGCCCATGCCAGCAACAATACACGGCAATTGCTGGAAGAAGGCGCAGGGCTTTGTTATAGCTGTCATAAGGATACAAAGGTCGGCCTCCAGATCGCAAAATATCCTCATAAACCGATGGTTGAAGAAAAATGCATGGCCTGCCACAGGCCCCATGGCAGTAAGATAAAAGGCCTTTTACCCCGGCCGCTCAAAAGCCTCTGCCTTTCCTGTCATTCAGATTTTGAGAAAGGATTGAAGGAAAAGGATATTGTTATCCATAAGCCTGTTGCAGACGGTGATTGCCAGAAATGTCATTCTCCCCACTATGCAAATGAGAGAGGAATCCTGATAGCCAGCGGCGACACACTTTGTAATGCCTGCCATGCAAATCAGGATGATGCAAAATTTGTGAAGGCGCACGGAAATATCTCCACAAAAGGCGCAGATTGTCTTGGCTGTCATGAGCCTCATGCAGCAAAAGATAAAAGACTTTTACACAAAGTAATGCATGCCCCGTTTGAAAAAGAGGAGTGCGGCAGGTGTCATAAAAGACCCTGAGGAATTGAGGAGTAAGGTTAAGAGTTGCCTTGCATGAGCATTGTTGAGAAGTAAAATAAGGAGCAATAAAAAATGAAGCTCTTAAAATATCTGACAGGGTTTTTAATCTATACGGTCATTTTTATTGGTTTTCATCCGGAGATAATCCATGCGAAGGATGTGAAAGATACCCAAAGCCTTTGCTACGAATGCCACGCAAAAAGGGTGGAGGAATTAACTAAAAAGGCCATTGTCCATCAACCCGTTAAAGACGGCAAATGCACAGGGTGCCACAACCCTCACGCATCAAAGCATTCCGGTCTTTTAGCATATACGGGGAGCGCCCTTTGTTATAATTGTCACGATCAGAAAAAAGGGTTTGCCGGTATCATTGTGCACAAGCCGGTTGCCGAAGGGAACTGCCTTGTATGCCATGATGCCCATTCATCAGACAGAAAGGGATTGTTGAAAAAGACAGAGGCAGAAGGGTGTTTTTCATGCCATGCAAAAGAGGGTATTATAGCCAAAAAGAATGTCCACCCTGAAGTGAAAAGGGGGAGATGCACAGCATGCCATAATCCGCACTCATCTGATCGGGAAGGTTTGCTCATCAGGGATAGAAAGAGCCTTTGCGCTGGCTGTCATTCCGGGGCCGACGCGGCATTTGTAAAAGCGCACTTTGGCTATAAGGTTGGCGGCACTGATTGTCTCGGCTGTCATAGTCCGCACTCCTCAGATAGAAAGGGATTAATGAAGGCATCATTGCACAAGCCTTTTGCAGAGAATAAATGCACTGCTTGCCATCCTGTCGGCGCTTCAACCGTTATAAAAAACAACAGTGGTTTATGCACGGAATGTCACAAGGCCTCTCTAGCAGGGTTTGACAAAATAAATAGCCACCTCATTGCGGCCGCGACGGATAATTTCTGTATCTCATGCCATAATCCTCATGCATCTGATGAAAAAAATCTTCTGAAGGATAAAGAGGCAAGGGTTTGCTATGGATGTCACAACGATACCAAGGAATATGTGGCTAGGAGTAATCATAAACATCCAAGGCTTGAAACCTGCTCAGACTGCCACACATCCCACGGCTCAAATAATCAGTTCTTTCTTACAAAGGGGAGCGATACTTGTGCGATGGAAAATTGTCATGCAGCCCAGGGAAGATTTACGCATCCGATTGGGGAAAAGATAATAGACCCTCGCTCCAAGACCCCTATGAATTGCAGTACATGCCACAATCCTATGGGCTCCCCTGAAAGCGCCATATTGAGATTTGAAAAGGACAGGGAATTATGTATACAATGTCATCAGGTATAGAGGGTTAACATTATGAGAAATATCGTGAAACTCGGAAGCGAAAAGAGAGAACTTCAGAGGCAGGCTGAAGGCTTAAGGCCGAAGAAAGACAGAAGAAAAAGAAATCTGCCGGCTTTCAGCCTTAAGCCTTCAGTTTTGCCGCTTATTTTATTCTGTATTCTGTTTTTTGCTGTCGTATCCTTTGCAGAGGAAAAGGGTGGAATTAAAACTGTTGCCGTTATAGCCGGAGATGAGAGTATGGGCAGGCTTAAACAGCCATCCGGTTTATTTTTTGATGAGATAAAGAAAAGACTTTATGTGGCGGATAGCGGCAATGGCAGGCTTATTTCTTTTGATTCAGACTTTAAATACCTGGCAGAATTGACCAACGACACTATAGCGCTTCCTACCAGTTTGGTAAAGGATAAAGAGGGCCACTTTTTTGTACTTGATAGCGGAAAGGGGGATATAGTATTTATCGACCTTGAGAAAAAGTTGGTCAAATCATTTCCTCTTTCCGGCGTGCCTTCCGCTCATGAACAATTTGTTCCCGGCAGAATGGCGATAGATCAAGATAACAGGCTGTATATTATAGACAAGCTCAATAAAAGAATTATTGTTGCGGAGCCAACAGGGGTCTTTGTAAGGGAAATTACGGTAAAAGATAAAGGCTTTTCTGGATTTATAGATGTCAGGGTGGATGACAATGGTGAGATATATGCGCTCGATACAATAGGCGGACAGGTATATGTATTTGATGAAAAAGGGAATGTTATTTCTCGGTTCGGTGGCAGAGATAATAAGAATAATTTTCGCTTTCCTATAAGTCTGGCTGTGGATAAAAACGGTCTCATATATGTAGTGGATCAGCATGCCGGGAAAATTCTGGTTTTTGATAGGAAAGGGGTTTTTCAATATGCCATATCAAGGCCGGGTGTGAAAGAAGGGGAGCTTGCAGACCCCTCTTATATATTCATAGATAAGGAAGGGAGGATATATACCATAGACAGCAATAGGATACAGGTGTTTCAAGAGGAAAAGAGATGAGGCAATTTTTTTATGTCTGCATTGCTCTCTCAGCGATGATAATTTTTGTTGGCGGCTGCACAAAAAATATTAAGGAAGCAAGCGAGAGTCCAGGATTAGATACCATACCGTTTTATCCCAAGAATTCCTCTGCCTTTGACACCAAGGCGGCCCTCAAGGCCCTTGAAGAGGAAAAAAAAGCAGAAGAGCAGAGAAAGGCGGGATTTGTTGAAGAGATAAAGCAAAGGGTTGAACAAAGCGCCCCTGATTTAAGGATAGACCCTTGGATTCCGCCTGCTGTTCGTAAGCCGGAAGAGCTTCCTAAAGCCCTCAGAGGGTTTCCAAAGGATGCATACGGCTACCCTGATTGGGTTGCTGCTGTAAGGGAAGGGATTATAAAGCCCAGAGGCTCTCTTGCAGAAGGGGTTGAAGAGGCGCAGGGGGGGGCTGTTTTTGATGAGGATATCCTGTTTGAGATAAATGACAGATTGATGGCTAATGTCCTCTTCCCGCACAGCATACATAACTATTGGTTGTCCTGCAAAAACTGCCATCCCTCCATATTCATAGATAAAAAGGGGGCGAATAAATTTACCATGTACGATATCTGGAACGGGAAGTACTGCGGCAGATGCCATGGGAAGGTGGCATTCCAGCCAAAAGGGTTTGAAAATTGCCAGAGGTGCCATAAGGTCAAGAAGAAAACCATGGGTATAAAATAGACACAAGAGGGAAGCATCCAAAATTTCGGCCTAATATTTGGAGGCTCATATTGAAATTTTGCAGGACAAAACCATTCCCACAGCGCAGATAGCGCGGCAGTGTGGATCGAAATTTCCCTGAGCCAAGACCCCAATGAATGTGCTGCAACAAAGCCTCTGGAAATCTGCCTTGCAGAGCAAAATACGAAGGCGCTGGGGTCGGGGAAAGAAGCGCTGCAAAATTTGTTTTGTCCTGAAAAATTTCAATATGAGCCTCTGCCGCGCGCAGATTTTTTGGCTTCATTTCAG